>JALQYS010000513.1 GCA_023254015.1 Paracoccaceae bacterium | reverse complement strand
GGCAAGGCCAGTTTGCGCGTGATGCGTGCGCGCACCTTGGCCCCCCAATCAGCCTTGAGCGCCTTGGCCTCGGCCGCGCCTTGACTTGCGGCAGGGGCGGGCGCGGCTTTCGCGGGCTTTTGCTGCGCCGGTGCGGCGGGGGCTGGCTTGGCCTTTTCGGCGGTCCTGGGCTGGTTTTCAGGCGGCGCAGGGGGCTTTGCCTTGGGCTTGGCGTCTGCCTTTGGCTTGCCCTCTGCCTTGGGTGGCGCGGGTGGCGGCGCGATGTCGGGCGCGGCGGCAGGCTTTGGGGCCTCTTCGACCTGCGGGGCCGGGTCGGGCGCGACTGCGGCAAGATCAGGCGGCGGCAGCAGCGCGGGCATGGGTGGGGCCGGTGGCTGGCTTTGTGGCGGGGAAAGCTCGGCCAGAGCCGCCAGCGCGGCGGGCGCGGCAAGGGCCGGGGCCAAAGCGGGCAGGTCGGGCTGTGGCGCGGTCATCGCCATGAACTTGGCCTCTGAAATCAGGGCGACCTCGGCGGTTTCGACATCAGGCTCGGCCAGAGGCGGCACGGTCCCTGTCAGGGCGACCAGAGCCGCCACAAGCCCGCCATGCAGGGCGGTGGACAGGACCACCGCCCCCCCGGCCAGCCACATCCGAAGGGGCCGGGACCGGGGGCCGGGACCGGTCGGGGCGGCCAGACGGGGCGCCCGACCGCCCTGCCCCTGATCGGCAAAAAGCGCCGCCCCCCCGGCCGGCCGCGCCGCGCCCTTGCGGCTGGCGACGATTCCGGGCCAGCTCCTGACAGCGACCCCCGCCCCAAAGGGCAGGCCGACAGGCGGAAAAGGCGGCGGGCGGGTGGTCATCTGGCGACGGGGTCCACTGTCGAATCGTCCGTTGAGGTGCAAGGCGCAAGATGTCCTCGCCCGACTTCTTGTCAATCAGACAGCCGACCTTTGCCCACTCTTGTGCGACCTGCCGGCGCGGCGCGCGGCAAACGCCTTGCCTGCGCCGCACCTTGCGATAGATGCTGGAAAAAGGACCGCCCATGCTGCTGCATCTGCAAGACGTGACAAAAACCTATCCGGCCAGCGAGTCACCGGTTCTGCGGGGCATCTCGCTGGACCTGGCCGCGGGCGAGATGCTGGCACTGACCGGCGAATCCGGGTCGGGCAAAAGCACGCTCTTGCATCTGATTGGCGGGCTCGACAGCGCCAGCAGCGGCGTGGTGGCGGTGAATGGCGTCGATCTGACGCCGCTGGACGATGCCGGGCGGGCGGCGCTGCGGCGCGGAACGGTGGGGGTGATCTTTCAGCAGTTCAACCTGATCCCCTCGCTGACCGTGGCGGCGAACATCGCCTTTCAGGCACGGCTCTCCGGACGTCATGACCCGGCATTTGCCCAAGAGCTTGCCCGGCGGCTTGGCCTGATTGACCACCTGACCCGCTATCCCGAACAACTGTCGGGCGGCCAGCAGCAGCGGGTTGCCATCGCGCGCACCCTTGCCGCGCGCCCAAGTCTTGTGCTGGCGGATGAGCCGACGGGCAATCTGGATGAGGCCACCGCCGACAGCGTGTTCACCCTGATGTGCGATCTGGTGCGCGACAGCGGCGCGGCACTGGTGCTGGTCACCCATTCCGCGCGCCTTGCCGCGCGGCTGGACCGGCGGCTGCATCTTAGCGGCGGGCTTTTGTCGTGACGGCGGTGCTGCTTTCGGCGCTTCTCAGCGATTGGTGGCGCAACCCGCTGCAGGTTTTCACCCTTCTGGCGGGGCTGTCGCTGGGCACGGCGCTGTGGACGGGGGTGCAGGCAATCAACGCCGAGGCGCGGGCCAGCTATGACGCGGCGGCGCAGTCGCTGAACGACGGGCAACTGGCGCGGATCACCACCGCGTCCGGAGCGCCGATCCCCGATCAGACCTATGTCGCCCTGCGCCGCGCGGGCTGGCTGGTGTCGCCGGTGATCGAGGGAAAGCTGGGGCCGGTCACGCTGCTTGGGATCGACCCACTGACCCTGCCGCGCGATACCGGCGCGGCGCGGATGACGGCGAGGGCCGATCTGACCGGCTTTCTGACCGGGCCGGGCCAGATCATGGCGCGGGCCGAGACCCTGGCCCGCCTGCCCGCGACACAGGCCGCGCGGATCGCAACGCCCCAGGTTGCGCCGGGGGTGGCGATCACCGATATCGGCGTGGCGCAGCGGCTTTTGCACCGGGCGGGCCAGATCGACAGGCTGCTGCTGGCCCCCGATCAGCCGCGCGGGCAGCGCCCGCTGGCCGAGGTTGCGCCCGGTCTGGTGCTGACGGCCCCACAGGGCGGCGCCGATGTGGCCCGGCTGACCGACAGTTTCCACCTGAACCTGACCGCCTTTGGCCTGTTGTCCTTTGTGGTGGGCCTGTTCATCGTGCATGGCGCCATCGGTCTGGCCTTTGAGCAGCGCCGCCCGATGCTGCGCAGCCTGCGCGCTCTGGGCGCACCGCTGAACCGGCTGATCGGCCTGATGGTGGTCGAGCTTGCGGGGCTGGCGCTGGTTGCCGGGGCCGTGGGCATCGCGCTGGGCTATGGCATGGCGGCGGCGCTGCTGCCCGATGTGGCGGCCACCCTGCGCGGGCTTTACGGGGCCGAGGTTTCGGGCCAGCTGGCCCTGCGCCCGGCCTGGGTGATCTCGGGTCTTGCCATGGCGCTGGGGGGGACAGGGCTTGCGGCGGCGGGGTCACTGTGGGCACTGGCGCGGATGCCCCTGCTGGCCAGCGCGCAGCCGCAGGCCTGGCTCATGGCGCGGGCGGGGCGGCTGCAGGTGGCGGCGGCACTGGCGCTGCTGGCGGGCGCGCTGGGGCTGACGCTTTGGGGGCGGGGTCTGATGGCGGGCTTCGTTCTTCTGGGGGCCTTGCTGATCGGGGGGGCGCTGTTGCTGCCGCCGATCCTGCGGGCCCTTCTGCGCCTGGCCGAGGCGCGGGCGCGCGGCCCGCTGGCGCAGTGGTTCTGGGCCGACACGCGCCAGCAACTGCCGGGGCTGTCGCTGGCCCTGATGGCGCTGCTTCTGGCCATGGCGGCGAATGTGGGGGTGTCAACCATGGTGTCGTCGTTCCGGCTGACCTTTGTCGCCTTTCTGGACCAGCGCCTTGCCTCCGAGCTTTACGTCACCGCGGCCAACCCGGCGCAGGCCGAGCGGGTCTTGCGCGCCGCCGAGGGGCAAGCCGATGCCGTGCTGCCGCTCCTCTCCACCCGCCAGACCGTTGCGGGTCAGCCGGTAGAGATTTACGGCGCGCGGGATCATGCAACCTATCGCGACAACTGGCATCTGCTGCAGGCGGTGCCCGATGTCTGGGACGCCCTGGCCCGGGGTGAGGGTGTGCTTGTAAACGAGCAGCTCTATCGCCGGGCCGGGCTGGACCTGGGTATGCCGGTGCCGCTGGCCCAAGGCGGGGCCTTGCCGGTGCTGGGCATCTATGGCGATTACGGCAACCCGATCGGCCAGATCGTGCTGACCGAACGGCAGTTCCGCGCCCGGTTTCCCGAGGTGACGGCGCTGCGTTTTGGCCTGCGGGTGGACCCGTCGCGCGTGGCCGATCTGCGCCAAGACCTGCAGGCCAGGGCCGGGCTGCCGGCGGCCGCCATAATCGATCAGGCGGCGATCAAGGCGCTGTCGCTGTCGATCTTCGAGCGGACCTTTGTCGTCACGACCGCGCTGAACATCCTGACACTGGCGGTGGCGGGCTTTGCCATTCTGATGAGCCTTCTGACACTGGCCGCGATGCGCCTGCCGCAACTCGCCCCAGTCTGGGCGCTGGGGGTGACGCGCGGCCGTCTGGCGCTGTTGGATCTGGTGCGCGCGCTTGTTCTGGCGCTGCTGACGGGCGCGCTGGCCCTGCCTTTGGGGCTGGCGCTGGCCTGGGCGCTTTTGGCGGTGGTCAATGTCGAGGCCTTTGGCTGGCGCCTGCCGATGTCCCTGTTCTGGATGGATTATCTGCGGCTTGGGGCCTTTGCCCTCTTGGCGGCGGCGCTGGCGGCGGCCTGGCCTGCGTGGCGCCTGTCGCGGATGAAGCCGGCGCGCCTGTTGGGGGTCTTTCGCCATGAACGCTAGGCTTTGGCTGATGCTTCTGCTTCTGGCTGCCCCCTCACCGGGGCTGGCACAGGGCTTTGCCGGGCTTGGCTCCGAGGCGACGGGCTTTGCCCTGCCCAGCCCCGACCGGGTGCTGGAGTTCCCCGCCGACCATGGCGCGCATCCGGCGTTCCGCATCGAATGGTGGTATCTGACCGCCAACATGACCGGGCCGGACGGAATCCCCTACGGGCTGCAATGGACGCTGTTCCGATCCGCCCTTGCGCCTCGGGATGGGCAAGGCTGGGGGGCGCCGCAGCTGTGGATGGGGCATGCCGCCGTCACCACCCCTACCACGCATCATGTGACGGAACGGCTGGCCCGGGGCGGCATCGGGCAGGCCGGGGTGACGGCCACGCCCTTCGCCGCCTGGATCGACGACTGGACGCTGCAAGGCCCGGATTTCGACCACCTGCGGCTGACCGCCTCCGGCCCCGATTTCGCCTATGAAGTGGATCTGCAGGCCAAAGGGCCGCTGATCCTGCACGGCCGGAACGGCTATTCCGTCAAATCCGCGCAGGGGCAGGCCAGCCATTACTATTCGCAACCCGCCTTTGCCCTGTCGGGCCTGCTTGACCTGCCCGAGGGGCGGGTCAAGGTGACGGGGACGGCCTGGCTTGACCGGGACTGGTCCAGCCAGCCCTTGGCGCAGGATCAGACCGGCTGGGACTGGTTTTCGCTGTCCTTCGACAGTGGCGACAGGCTGATGGGGTTCGTGCTGCGCGGCGAGGCCGACTATAGCTCGGCCACCTGGATCGGCGCGGATGGCGCGGTGACGGCCTTTGCCGACGGGGCGTTTCAGGCCCGACCGCTGGACTGGCACGAGGTGGCGGGCCGCCGGGTGCCGGTCGTCTGGCAGGTGCGGCTTCCCGATCGTGGCGTGGATGTCACCGTCCGCGCGCTGAACCGCGATGCCTGGATGGAGACCTCGGTGCCCTATTGGGAGGGGCCGGTGACCCTTGAGGGCAGTCATGCCGGCACCGGCTATCTGGAGATGACCGGCTATGGCGATGGCGACTGACGCGCTGCCAGGATACAGATCGTGTGGTCGGCCTGCCGCAATGGTGTAAGTGCTGCGTCGCAGGAATCTGTTCAGGACGGGGAATCACATGGCCGACAAGGCCGATTTGGCGAACACGGCGGACAGCCACAAATACATCTCGCGCGGGATCGCGCATGTGCCGCTGGGCAAGACGCCTGACCCGGTGACTGTCTCGTTCGTGTTGATGAAGCAGTTCACCATGCTGGCCTTCACCTCGGCCATCGAACCCTTGCGGGTGGCGAACCAGTTGGCGGGGCGGGTGCTGTTCCGCTGGCATGTCTATAGCGAGGATGGCCAGCCGATCACCTGTTCGAACGGTCTTCCCGTCCTGCCCGAAGGGCCGCTGCCGGCGATGGCGGATGCGGGCTATGTGCTGGTCTGCGGCGGGGTGGAGCCCGAGGCCGCCTGCACGCCTGCGCTGACCGACTGGATCCGCGCGCAGTGGCGGCACGGGCGCACCGTGGGGGGGCTTTGCACCGGGGCCTATGCGCTGGCCCGGGCCGGCATCCTGGACGGGCGCCGGTTCACCCTGCACTGGGAAAACCTGCGCAGCTTTGCCGAGCTGTTTCCGACGCTGACGCCGGACTGGCAGGTCTATTGCATCGACGACCGGATCGTGACCTGCGCGGGCGGGGTGGCGGCGGCGGATCTGGTGCTGAAGCTGATCGACGATCATCTGGGCCCCGATCTCAGTCAGGCGGTGATGAACATGTGCCTGATGACCCGCCGCCGCGATGCCGAGGACGAGCAGGTGACCTCGCTCACCTCGCGGCTGGGCAACCGCAATCGCCATCTGCTCAAGGCGGTGTCCTATCTGGAGGCACATCTGGAAGAGACCTTCTCGGTCGAGGATTGCGCGCAGTTCGTGGGCGTGTCCTGGCGCCAGATCGAGCGGCTGTTCCGCGCCAATCTGGGCGTCACGCCGATCCAGTATCTGGCAGGGCTGCGCCTGCAGCACGGCCGCGCCCTTTTGGCCGAGACCGACATGAGCGTGCTGGATGTTGCGATCGCCTGCGGCTATGCCTCAAGCGCGCATTTCTCGAAAAGCTTCCGGGCACGCTTTGGCGTCTCGCCGCACCGGTTTTCGCATTTCCGCCAGACCAGCAAGAAAGCCGCAAAGACCTGAGGCCCTGTCAGTCTCCCTGTCAGACTCCTTGCCAGAATCCTTTCCATGTGAAGCAATATGCGAAGGGGAAATGGCCAAAGGGGGGCCGGATCATGCGCCACGGCGAGACCATCACGATCGACGATCTGGACCGGGATCCCTTCCCGCATTACGCCCGGCTGCGGGCCGAGGATCCGGTTGCACCGGTGCCGGCGGCCAACTGCTGGTTCGCCACGCGCTGGAGCGATGTCGAACAGATCGCCCGCAGCCCCGACTTCACGGCGGTGTCGGACGAAGCCCCGGTGAACGCGGCTTTCGGGCGGCCGAATGTGCTGACCTCGGAAGGGTCGGTTCATGCCGCCCTGCGCGGAGGGATCGAGCCGCATTACCGCCCCCGGCAGGTGGCGGGCTACATTGAACATCTGGTGCGCCCGATTGCCGAGGCGCAGCTGGCGGCGTTCCGCGCCAGCGGGTCGGACGACCTGCTGACAGGGTATTTCGAGCCGATCTCGGCGCTGGCGCTGGCGCGGTCCTTCGGCTTCATGGAGGTGGATGTGCCGACGCTGCGGCGCTGGTTCCATGGGCTAAGCCAGGGGGCGATCAACTTTGAGCGTGACCCGGCCCGCGACGCGATCTGTCAGGCGGTGGTGACCGAGATCGAGGCCGTCGCGCGGCCCCTGCTGGAGCGGCTGGCGCGGGCGCCGGACAATTCGCCGCTGTCGCACATGCTGCATTCGGGGATGGAGGCGGGCCAGGTGCGGCCGGTCGAGATGATCCTGCCTTCGGTCAAGATCACCTTGCTGGGCGGGATGCAGGAGCCGGGGCATGGGGCGGCGAACCTTTTGGTGGGCCTGATGCAGAACCCCGACCAGTTTGCCGCCCTGCGCGCCGACATCGGGCTGTTGCCACAGGCGATCGATGAGGCCCTGCGCTGGATCGCCCCCATCGGCACGATGATGCGCACCGCGCTGCGCGACACGCAGGTGAACGGCATCCCGGTGCCCGAGGGCACGCCGGTGTCTTGCATCTTTGCCAGCGCCAACCGCGACGAGACGCGCTGGGACAATGCCGAGGCGTTCGACATCCTGCGGCCGCCAAAGGCGCATATGGCCTTTGGTCAGGGCGCGCATTTCTGCGCCGGAAAGTGGTTTGCCAAGGCCCAGATCGAGGTGACGATGCGGGTTCTCATCGAGGCTTTTCCGCATCTTGCCTTTGCCGAAGGCCCGCCCGATTTTCGCGGCTGGGAGTTCCGCGCCCCCACCCATTGCCGCATCGCGCTGTAACACCTCTTGCGGCGGGACAAGGCGGCGGGCTAACTGCGGGCCTCAGCAGACTGGACCCTCCATGCCCATCGCCTATGTCAGCCAGACCGGCCGAGGATCGACCGATGCCCTGATCGCCGCCGCGGTTGCGCTGTTGCGGCCACGGGGCCTGCGATTGGCAGGGACGGTGCAGCGCGATGTGGCGCGCGCGGGGCGCAGCCTGTGCGACATGGAGCTGTGCGTCCTGCCCGATGGCCCGGTGTTCCGCATAAATCAGGATCGGGGCGAGGCGGCGCGGGGCTGCCGGCTGGACGGCGGCGCGCTGGAAGAGGCGGTGGTGGAAGTCGCCGCGCGGATGGCCGGGGCCGAGGCGCTGATCGTCAACAAGTTCGGCAAGCTTGAGGCGCAGGGCCGGGGCTATGTGCCGCTGATCGCCGAGGCGCTGGAGCGGGATCTGCCGGTGCTGGTGGGGGTCAACGGGCTGAACCTGCCCGACCTTCTGGCCTTTTGCGACGGAATGGCCACCGCCCTGCCCGCCGATCCGCAGGCGATGGCCGATTGGGTTGCCGCGCAGGTTCCCGAACGGCGTTAACCTTATCTTCAGGGGAATCAGTCTAATCCTGTTCTTGTCCGGCACCCACCGGACAGGGTGCTGCTTGCAAACACGTACCCAAACACACCCCTCTGGCCCTGTCGGATCGCTCCGGCAGGGTCAATTCGCTTGGGCCAATTCACCTGGTCAGCCCTCGTCGTCGCGCCGCAGCGCGCTCCTCGGGGTCAGGCGCGCAACACCGCGCCGGGGTTCAGGATGCCATGGGGGTCAAGCGCGGCCTTGATCGCGCGCATGGCGGCCAGCTTGCCCGGATCGCCATAGCGTTCCAGATCATCGACCTTGAGCCGCCCCAGCCCATGTTCGGCCGACACCGAGCCCCCCATCTCATGCACCATGTCATGCACCAGCCGTTTCACGGCCTCACGCTGGGGCAGGTAATCGGCCTTCGATTTCCCTTCGGCGGGAAAGACGTTGTAATGCAAGTTGCCATCACCCAGATGGCCAAAGCAGTTCACCCGCATGTCCGACAGCGCCGCAAGCGCCGCCGTGGCCCGGGTGATGAAGGCGGGCACCTCGGACAGGGGCAATGAGATGTCATGGCTCGAGACCGCCCCCACCATGCGGTTGGCCAGCGGGATCGATTCGCGGATGCGCCACAGGCCTGCCCGCTGCGCCGCCGAGGCCGCAACGGCACCATCGCGGACCAGACCGGCCTCGAACGCCTCGTCCAGAAGGCCGGCCATCAGCGCCTCGGCGTTTTCAAAGCCCGCGGGCAGGCCCAGTTCGATCAGCACCATCCAGTCGGGCAGCGGCGAAAGCGGCACCGTCACCTCGGGCATGTGTTGGGCAAGGAAATCCGGCCCCTGACGATGGATCAGTTCAAAGGCGGAAATCATGCCCGAGGCCCGCGCCTCGGCCCGCGACAACAGGCGCAGGGCGGCGGCCGGGTCCGGCACCGCCAAGAGCGCGGTCGCCACAGAGGCAGGCTGCGGGAACAGCCGCAGCGCGGCGGCGGTGATGACGCCCAGCGTGCCCTCGGCCCCGATCAGCAGATGGCGCAGATCATAGCCGGTGTTGTCCTTGCGCAGGCGTTTCAGCCCGTGGAACACCTGACCATCGGGCAGAACCGCCTCGATTCCCAGGCAAAGATCGCGAGCATTGCCATAGCGCAGCACGTTCAACCCGCCCGCATTGGTCGACAGCACGCCCCCCACCCGCGCCGACCCTTCCGAGGCCAGCGAGAGCGGAAAGAGCCGGCCTTGCGCCGCGGCGGCCTCTTGCGCGGATTGCACCACCATGCCCGCCTCGACCACCATGCAGTTTTCTTCGGGCCAGATCCCGCAAAGGGCCGTCATCCGCTCCAGCGACAGCAACAGCGGCAGGGGGCCGTCGGCCATGATCTGCCCGCCCACCAGACCAGTGCCGCCCCCCAGCGGCACCACGCCCACGCGGGCGGCATGGCAGGCAGCCAGGATCGCCGAAACCTCGGCCGCGCTGCGGGGCCGCGCCACCGCGCCCGCCCTGCCCTGCCAGCGCCCGCGCGGCTCTTCCAGATCGCGGGGCTCGGGCGCACGCAGGGTGCCGGCGGGCAGACGGGCGGCAAGATCGGACAGAAAGGCGGGATCGGCGGGGTTCAGCATGGCACAAGGACCCTGATGGCATGAGATCTGCCGCCCGGATTATCCCTGCCCCGTCCTGCCGACAATCCATTTCGCCTTGGCCTTTGACAAGCTGCCCCTGTCAGGCCCTCCCTCGCCGCGTGCCAACAGCCACGGCCAGTGTGATGGCCATGGCAATGCTGGCCGAAAGCGAGCGGAAGGCACCGAAATCCACCTCCTGCACGGTCAGCACCGCATCGGCCTGCCGGGCCAGCGGGCTGGAAAGCTGATCGGTCAAGGCCACGACGGCCAGCCCCCTGCCCCGCGCCTCGGCGGCCAGCGATAGGGTCTCTTCGGAATAGGGGGCAAAGCTGATCGCCAGAAGCGCCTCGCCCGGGCGCAGGGCATGGCGGTGATCAAGGCGCCCGGTGCCGTCGTGCAGCATGGCCGGAACCGACATCTTTTCCAGCACATATGCCAGATAGCTGGCCACGGGATAGGCCCGGCGCAGCCCCACGACATGCACCATCGCCGCCTGCGACAAGGTCTCGACCGCGCGCATCAGCGCCGCCTCGTCCAGCGATTTGACCGCCCCCTCCAGGGACAGCCGCCCCGCCTCGACGAATTCGGCCAGAAGCTGCGCCGGACCGCCCGCCCCCTCCTTCAGATTGGCCAACCGCGTCGCATAATCGGGAAAACCCGGTGCATAGGCGTCACGAAACAGGCGCTGCATCTCGGAATAGCCCGAAAAGCCCATCAACTGGCAAAAGCGCATCACGGCCGAAGGCGGCACATCGGCCCCCGCAGCGATTTCGGCCACGGTTGACACGGCGATCCGGTCCAGATTGGCCGCGACATGCGCCGCGCACTGCTGCAGCCGCTTGGGCAAGCCCTCGCCGATCTCAGCCAGACGCAGGCGGAATGCCTCGACCGAGACGGGTGCCGCCGGATTTCCCTCATCGCTCATCCCTGTCCCCCTTGACGCCTTGCTGCCCGCGCCGCATAGAATATGGAATAAATATTCCAAATTCAACCGCGCCAAATGGCCCCGTTCCACTGGCGCCATCGGGGGAAACAGAAGATGACGGTTCGCTTCGGTCTACTGGGCGCAGGACGCATCGGCAAGGTGCACGCCAAGGCCGTTACCGGCGACGCGAACGCCCGTCTGGTGGCGGTGGCCGATGCCGTTCCGGAGGCAGCGCAGGCGCTGGCCGACCACTATGGCTGCGCTGTGCGCACGATCGAGGCCATCGAAGCGGCTGATGACATTGACGCGGTGGTGATCTGCACCCCAACCGACACCCACGCCGACCTGATCGAGCACTTCGTAAAGGCCGGCAAGGCGGTGTTCTGCGAAAAGCCCATCGACCTGTCGCTGGCGCGGGTGAAATCCTGCCTTGACGTGGTGCGCGCCCATGAAGGAACGCTGATGGTCGGCTTCAACCGCCGTTTTGACCCGCATTTCCGCGCCGTTCGGGCCGAAATCGACAAGGGCAGCATCGGCGATGTCGAGATGGTGGTGATCACCTCACGCGATCCGGGCGCCCCGCCGGTGGACTATATCCGGCGCTCGGGCGGCATCTTCCGCGACATGACGATCCATGATTTCGACATGGCGCGGTTCCTTCTGGGCGAAGAGGTGACCGAGGTTGTCGCCACCGCGGCGGTTCTTGTTGATCCGGCAATCGGCGCGGCGGGCGATTTCGACAGCGTGCAGGTCCTGCTGAAAACCGCCTCGGGCCGTCAGGCGATGATCTCCAACTCGCGCCGGGCGACCTATGGCTATGACCAACGGATCGAGGTGCATGGCTCAAAGGGAATGGTGGCGGCGGAAAACCAGCGTCCGGTGTCGATCGAACTTGCCAGTTCCGCGGGCTATACCCGCCCGCCGCTGCATGATTTCTTCATGACACGCTACACCGAGGCCTATGCCGCCGAAATCGCCGCCTTCATCGCGGCGCTGGCCGGCAAGGGCCGCGCCGAGCCTTCGGGCGAGGACGGGCTGATCGCGCTGGCGCTGGCGGAGGCCGCCCTGAAATCGGTGGCCGAAGGCCGCGTGGTCAAGGTTTCAGAAACACTCTGAGCCCCCCCGCCCCCGCAAGGCCCGGGCCATCCACTCCCATCGCCCGGGCCTTTGTCATTCTCGTCCACAAACCCCTGACAGCCCGCACCTTTCCCCTTGCCCCCGCCCGCCCTTGCCCTTAAACGGGTCAGCGGAGTGGTGGCCGAGTGGTCGAAGGCACACCCCTGCTAAGGGTGCAGACGGCAACGTCTCGAGGGTTCGAATCCCTTCCACTCCGCCACTTGCCCCCGCGAAAGCGTTCTCTGGGTCCGGCTGCGGCCGGATTTTTCCGTTGTTTTCGAGGGTTATGCGGGAGGGGCTGAGCACCAGCCTCGCTGCCAGGAGGCCCGAAGGCGGTCTCTCAGTGTCCATATTCTCCGGAGCTGATGACTACGCGGATTTGGTGAAATGTTTGCAAGCATCTGGATTTGCGAGACTCTTTTGCGGCGGAGCTAGGCACTTCGACGCCGGTGGCCTTCGCTGAAATGGAACAGAACCAAACTTTTGTTTTAACCGGCCAGCACTGTCTCTCACGCATCAACTGGCGATAAAGGCGATGCCGCCTTCCGACCTTCGACGGCGCTAGGCTCATCGCTGCTCTGCGTCACCTTACTGTGATGACGGCGGCCTGCGACGAGAACACTCGTCATTCGGCCATGAGCTGTGCGCCGACCTGCAGGCTTGTGCCCTTCAACCACCCACGCCACAACGAGCAGCTCAATCGGCACTGCCCTCTACAAGATGTTGCTCATAGGGGCGTCGTTGTGCCATGTTGACCATGACCCGGTCTTGGATCCATACGGAGCAACACAGCAACAGAGTGTTCGACCATCTTAGACGCTCATTAACGTCGATTGGTGCAAATTCAGCAGCGGCGTAGAGCGATTGCCCCAAAACTATGACATAAGCTTATCGTAGTGACGCCAACCAGAATAAAGAAGAACAAGAGCAGGGAGAACGTCCGCAAATGTCATTCCGTTACATCGGATCAAAGGCCCGTGTCGTCGAAACCATCATGGACCGGATCGGGTTGCCAAACAGCGGGACGTTTATTGATGCATTTTCGGGGACTGGTGCGGTTGCGGAAGCTGCTTCCAGAGCCGGTTGGAAAGTACATGTAAACGACCATCTGAGTTCGTCGGCCATCATGTCATTCGCGAGGCTAGTCTCCAAAACCGACGTTCTGTTTTCCAAGCTCGGGGGGTATGCCAGTGCCGTCGAAGTGCTGAATTCGCTCGAGCCACAGCGCGGCTTCATCTGGCGTGAATACAGCCCCGCTTCCTCACAGCATTGTTCTGTGTCCCGCATGTATTTCACTGAGGGCAATGCCCAGAAGATCGATGCAATTCGCGGCCAGATCCGCGAATGGCGCTCTCGTGAAGATATAAGCCAGAGTGAAGAACGTGTTCTGATCGCCGACCTGATGCGGGCCGCCAATCGAGTGGCGAATACAGCTGGAACATATGGTTGCTTTCTGTCCAGGTGGCAGCGCCAATCTTTGGATGACTTGGTCATCGAGCCTGCACCTTTGCGAAAATCCGCGCCGCGAGCATCCATGTCTGCGGTCGACGTTGCGGCTGTACCCTGTTCACCTGAAGATACAGTCTATCTCGATCCACCATATACTAAACGCCAATACGCCGCCTATTACCATATCCTGGAGACTATCGCTTTGGGTGACGAGCCTGAGGTTGATGGGGTTTGCGGCATTCGCCCGTGGCGGGAGAAGGCCTCGGACTTTTGCTACAAGACGCGTGCAGCGAAAGCTATCGAAATGCTGATACACGCCCTCCCAGCACGTCGCATCTTTCTGTCTTACAGCACCGAGGGACATGTTCCGATCACGCTTCTAGGTGACGCTCTTTCTAATCTGGGTGCCGTTAAGCTTCACCGACTACAGAATATAGGACGTTACCGCCCCAACCGGGCAGCAAGCGAAGCCGCATCTGACGTCGGCGAAGTTCTATTCTATATCGAGAAGACCGCCCAGAGAAGCGATGTGGCCGCATGAATCCTTCCAACACTGCCGAGAACCAGCGTCTCAAAAAGGCCGATGCATATATTTCAAGGTGCCTGCGGGGCTACAGCGCAGACGCCGATGAGATGCGCTTCCAACTCCTCGAAGCGGCCTCAGCAAGGATCGGCGGGTATGATCACAATGCGTTCCGCGCACACTTTCAGGTCAAGGACCATTTGCCTCCTGAGCATCTGTTCGCAGATGCCAAGACCCTAGTGCAGCTTCTTGACGAAACCGACATTCATCCTGCCCTGTGCTTGAGTGCGCTTGCTCGAGAAGCCCTTGACCATGCGGCGCAGCGAAATAGCGGTGCTTATCACACCGATTTTCGCCTGGCCCTCCACCTCGCGAATAGCGTCGAGCCACACCTTCGTGAGGGTGTCAAGGTGATTGATCCCGCATGCGGTGCCGGTATGCTTCTGACAGCAGTTTCCGTCGTTGCCTGCGGCCCGGACCGCATCTTGGCAAGCGAATGGCTGCGAAATTCGGTGTTCGCCGCTGACCTGTCTCCGCACGCATTGCGTGGAACACGGATTGCCCTTGCGGCACTGACCGATGATCTTGATACCATCATCGCCATGGACTCGCACTGGCGTGTGCACGACAGTCTGCTTGCGCCTGATGCCAACTGGCAGGATCTCTCCAAAGATGGCTTCGACGTCGTGGTCGCCAATCCTCCCTGGGAAAAAATCAAACTTACGCGGCACGAATATGCGAAGGCCAATGGCGAGAGCCGCGACTATGGTGCCAGCTACCACCTCCAGTCTCTCTCCGGTTATGAAGCCGCAAGAACCAAGCGGTCCGCGCTGGCCGGATCGCTCATTGAGCGTTATCCACTCTTGGCTAAGGGTGAGCCCGATCTCTATGTGGCATTCACCGAGTTACTGTACAAAATCACGCGTCCAGGCGGGCACGGCGCCCTACTAGTGCCGGCAGGATTGATCCGGTCACTAAGCACGGAAGCGCTGCGTCGGGCCCTTGTGGAGGGCACAGATGAACTGGCCTTCACTGTCATGGAAAACCGCGCGCGCCACTTTGACATCGATACACGCTTCAAGTTTCTCCATGTCAATTACGCACGCAGAACCAAGGCGTCAGCTCCGCTTCGCTCGATAAAGATCGCGCACGCGAACGCGGATAATGCTCGCGTCAAGGTTTCTGCGCCAGTTTCGCTTGCACTCAAGGACCTACATCAGCTGCGGCCTGATCTCACGCTACCCGAAGTCCGTTCGGACAAGGAATGGCGACTCTTCAAGAAGATGCAGGCAAAAGGTTCCGCGACCGATAATGATGATTCACCATGGCGTGCCGAGTTCTGCCGCGAAGTCGACATGACACATGGCCGCCGCTATTTTGTGAAACATGCCGAAGAAGGCTGCCTCCCTGTCATAGAAGGGCGTATGGTGCAACCCCACCGCTTGGGTTGCAAAGCCTACGTCTCGGGCGAGGGGCGCAGCGCGCAATGGCAAAACCTCCCTCCGGGCCAAAGTCGAATTGTGCCACAGTTCTGGCTGCCCATGGAGGCTGCTTCTTCGGAAGCCCAGCGGCGCTCCGGTCTAGTCCGGGCCGGGTTCTGCGACATAACTGGCCAAACTAATGAACGATCTATGATGGCGACAATCGTTCCACCCGGTGTCATCTGCGGAAACAAGGTTCCGACAATACTCTTCCCGAATGACCCGTCCGAAGACCGTCTCTACCTCTGGCTCGCCGTCGTTAATTCCTTTCCGTTTGACTGGCTACTACGGCGCGTCGTAACGACGACTGTAAACTATTTCGTTCTACTCTCCCTAAGGCTGCCCAATCTAGACATAGAATCCTTGCCCGCTCGCAGGCTGATTGCGATCGCCCGCAAACTTCATGATCTGGATGTGGTCGGGAACATCAGCATTGATCATGCATGGCGGATTGCGACCCTCCGGGCCGAGGCCGATGTTCTTGTGGCTAAAGCCTACGACTGCTCCAGAGATGATATGAAGCTGATACTGCGTGACTTTCCGCTTCTTGATCGTGGCCAGCCAGCCCTGCTAGGAGAAGAAGGCTCCACCATCACAACTGATCTACTGTTTTCAATGTGGAATAGAACAAAAGACCGCGACGATCCGCACTCCAAACGCGTCGAGCAAGCGCGCGCCTCACGCGCGGTTGCCTATGTAAGCTCGGAGTTTGCACGCAGCCTCGTGGCGGAAGTGCGGGAGTGCGCCCATGAGCAGTAGCGGTCAGGCAATCATCCGTGTCCTCCTCCAGAACATCGAAGACGGTGACCGACGCAAGTTTGAGGCGCGGTCAAACGACAGTGACACGGGAGGTGGCGCGCGCGACTTGCGCTTTCGTCCTGAGGACGAATTCCTTCCGTTCTTCGGGCGCATGTTGCCCCAGAAACACTACGAGACCCGTACTTCCAAAGGTGTGAAATCACAGATCGAAGTCCTGAGCGGAACAGTCACTTGGACCGAACCGACAGGGGACAAGAGTGCTAGGCTGGAAGTGTGGCCTTCCACAAATGCGCGGCCAAATGAGTGCCGGATTGCACGGATTTCTAGCTTTGGACTTTATGGTTTAATCAAGACAGACCCCGCAGGGGGCCGTTCGGTCTTCATGATGTTCCAACAAGCCAACAAGGCTATCCGCCTGTATTTCACGACGGAGACCAGCCTTCGTAGCGGCAACTGGGATCCCAAGATCAAGCAGTTTGCTTCCGAGTGGATCGCGGATGGCAGTAAGTCCGCCTTCCTCGACCTGCAAACCATGGAGCGGTATCCGCGTGGCTAAAGCTCAAGAAATACTGGGGCTGCTGGAGGCTCGTCGCAACGTGCTCCTGGCGGGACCGCCGGGTACCGGAAAATCCCTACTTCTGAGCGAGGTAGCCCGGCTTTTCGAAAGTCGTGGGCACTCCAGTACTCCCACCTACGACCCACATGCAGATGTTCCTATTCCTGCCAAGCCGACCACTTCCCTTCCAGGGGACATTGGGACCGCGACACATCGAAAGGTCTTTCGTTGTGTGCTACACCAATCGAGCAAGCACCGCGATTTCCTGACAGGCATGATGCCAGATGTTCGCGCCGGCCAACCGCCCGGTTCATTCAGGATCACGCAAGGCATTCTGTATCGCGCAAGTGAATTTGCCCGGCAGGACGATCACGCTGCACTCATCATCATCGATGAGATCAATCGCGGTCCGACTGTTCAGGTGTTTGGTGGTGCGATTGTTGCGATGGAAGCTGACAAGCGCCTCGGCGCTGATGGTAAACCGACGCCCCGAACGCAGTTCTTCGATCTGATCGATCCTGCTGATGGCGAGCTTATCGAGTACGCCTTCCCCTCGCGTCTTTACATTCTCGCCGCCATGAATCAGGCCGACGTCTCTGTCGAGCCGCTGGATGTGGCCTTCCTTCGCCGCTGGACGCCCTATAACCTAGAGCCAGACACGTCGATCTTGCGCAACTACTTCGGGATTTCGGCCACACCCGTGACTGCTCTTCCGGCGACGCCGACCACAGCAGAAGATGTCTGCGAAGCGGCCATACAGGCGTAAGCGCGACGCCGACCACCTCCTGCCATTTCTGAGCTGATCCGGCCATTCTGCGCGCATGTGCGTGACGGAGGGTTTGGATATTGGAAAGAGACGGCAAAATGGACGTCCATTTGGACGGCTCAAGGGGTGTTGGGGTT
>JALQYS010000477.1 GCA_023254015.1 Paracoccaceae bacterium | reverse complement strand
ACAAAAGTTACCCTGACTTGGACGAGGAACAGTCTGCGGTTCTAACCAAGGCGTGGTTCGACTTCAGGCAGCGAATTGGCAATCCGGCGAAGCATGAGGCAGCAGGGTGGAAAGAAGCAATTCTTAATGGCGCAAGGCAGCACATTCTCCCGGCCCTGCCAAAAATCCACCTTGTCCCCGCGAAAAGGAGTCTGGGCGAGAAAGACCATGCCTACACCGACCTTAGTGGCAAGGGTCTGCTGGACGAGTTGGCCAAGCTGCAAGCCCCGGCACTGGAAAAACAGGAGGACGGCAAGAAGTTTGAGCGCATCAACAAATTCCTTCAAGAGGTCACC
This sequence comes from Paracoccaceae bacterium, assembly GCA_023254015.1. Lineage (GTDB taxonomy): Bacteria > Pseudomonadota > Alphaproteobacteria > Rhodobacterales > Rhodobacteraceae > Tabrizicola_A. The sequence goes on along the minus strand of JALQYS010000477.1, from coordinate 4,582 downwards.
GGAAAGCATGACGCCAAGCTATCCGTTCCTTTTGAAGATAAGGAATTGCTCATCCATATGGACAACAAGGTGCTTCCGCTTTCCTCCCTCGGCACCGGGATTCATGAGGTAATCCTGCTTGCCGCCTTCAGCACCATCCATGACGGCTCAATCATGTGTATCGAAGAGCCCGAGATTCACCTGCATCCTGTGTTGCAGCGCAAGCTGATTGCTTATCTTGCCGACAACACCTCCAGCCAGTATTTTATCGCCACGCATTCCGCTGCCTTCATGGACGCGCCCAACGCGAACATCTTTCACGTGGCCAATGACGGCGTGCAGACGCGGGTGACGGCGGCGTTGACCAAGAACTGCCAGCGCCGGATTCTGGATGATCTGGGCTATCATGCCTCGGACATCCTTCAAGCCAATGCCGTGATCTGGGTTGAGGGGCCGTCTGACAGGATTTACCTGAATCACTGGATCAGGCATCTCGATGACCGCCTGAAAGAAGGCATCCATTACAGCATCATGTTCTACGGCGGTGGGTTGATCAGCCATCTGTCTGCCCTGGATGATGCCGTGGACAAGTTCATCGAATTGCGGCGACTGAACCGCAACACGGCTATCGTGTTGGACAGCGACCGCGAAAGCGCCGACGCGCCTTTGAAGTCGAACGCGCAGCGGATTGTCGATGAAATGGGTAAGGACGGGGGGATCGTCTGGGTCACGGCGGGGCGCGAGGTTGAAAATTATGTCGATGGCGACAGGATTCAGGCTGCACTGAAGGCTATTCACCCAAGGCTGTACAAGGCCCCTTGTCCGACAGGGCCGTTCGACCATGCCTTCTACTTCCTGCGTGACAAGCCTGGTGGATCCCGCCGTGAAACCTTCAAAGACGGCAACAAGGTTGAAGTCGCGCGACGGGTCACCGAAGATCCTGTCGATCTGGACAGGCTTGATTTGCGTGAGAAGTTGAGCGCGCTTTGCCTGATGATCAGCAAAGCGAACGGGATGGAGCCCAAGGGGATCAACTAGGCTGTTTCACGTCCCGCGCGGCTTGGCCCGCAAGGTGGGTTCGGCCTCGGACGGGTCTTCGGGCCAGGGGTGACGGGGATATTGTCCGCGCATGTCCTTTCTGACATCGGCATAGGACGACCGCCAGAAGCCGGGAAGATCCATCGTCACCTGAAGCGGCTTTTGCCCCGGCGACAGAAGGGTGATGCGCAAGGGCTTGCGCGCTTGACCCACGGTCGGGTGGGTGGTCACGCCGAACATCTCTTGCAGGCGGATTTCGATGGCCGGATGGTCGCCCTCATAGTCGATGGGCACCTTGCGGCCCAGAGGCGTGGTGAAATGGGCTGGCACCAGCCGGTCAAGCTCGGCCTGCCGGGCCCAGTCCAGCCGCGACAACAGCGCATCATGCAGGTCCAGCGCGCGCAGATCGGCTTCGGTGCGGGCCTTGGTCAGATAGGGTAAAAGCCAGTCCTCGGCCGTTGCAAGCAACGCCTCGTCCCGGCAATCCGGCCAGTCGTCGCCTCCGCCGCGCGCCAGCTCGATGCGGGCGCGCAGGCGGCGGGCGGCGGGGGTGAAGGTCAGCCCGATCTGGCGCAGCCCCTCCAGCGCGGCGCGGGCCATCGCCTCGGGCGGGGCGTCGGGCCAGACCTGATCGGCCAGAACCAGCGCGCCAAAGCGTTCCTGCCGCCGCGCCAGAACCCGGCCCTCGCGGCGCGACCATTCACAAACCTCGTGCCAGCCGATCTGGTCGCCATGCACGGCGCGCAGCTCGGCCTCGGTCAGGGCGATGGCCTGCCGCACCATGGCCTCACGCGTGTCGCCGTCCAGATCGGTGGCCACGATCAGCCGCGCCCCGGAAAGTGGTGTGCCCGGCGCCATCGCCGCTCCCTTGCCGCCCGACAACAGCCAGCGCGGGGCATCGCCCTTGCGGCGCAGCCCGATCCGGTCGGGATAGGCCAAAGCGGCCATTTGTGCCGGTGACAGGCGCGCCGCGCCCTCGCGCGGGACGGCCCGGGCCAGCCGCCGCGCCTCATCGCGGATCCGCTCCAGCGCAGGGCGGGCGATCGGGTAGGGGTGGTCGGCCTCAAAGCCCTTCGGGTTGTCCAGCGCCTTGAGCCGCAGCATCAGGTCGGGCGGCGCGCCTTTCAGCTGGTCGCGGTCGGCCATCAGCGCGGCCAGGGGCGCCGCCTCGGGGCCCGCCATCGCCAGCATGTGGCCCAGCCGCGGATGCAGGGGCAGGGCGGACAGCCGTCGGCCGTGGTCGGTGATCCGTCCACCCTGCAAGGCGCCAAGGCCGGTCAAAAGCGCCCGCGCCTCGGCCAGAACGCCGGGGTGGGGGGGCGTGAGGAAGGGCAGGTCATCGGCCCCCCAGAGCGCCAGTTCCAGCGCCAGGCCCGACAGGTCCGCCGCCTCGATCTCGGCGGGGGGAAAGGCGGCAAGGCCCCCTTCCTCGCCGCGCGTCCAAAGCCGATAGCAGGTGCCGGGGGCCACCCGCCCGGCCCGACCCCGGCGCTGTTCCGCCTCGGCGCGGGTGACGCGTTCTGTCACCAGCCGCGACATGCCGGAATTCGGATCAAACCGCGCACGGCGGGCGCGGCCGCCATCCACCACCACCCGCACATCGGGAATGGTCAGCGAGGTTTCCGCGATTGAGGTCGCCAGCACCACCTTGCGCCGACCGGGACCTGCCGGGGCCAGCGCGGCACGCTGGGCGGCAAAGTCCATCGCGCCAAACAGCGGGCGGATCTCGCAATCCGCCGGCAGCCGCCCGGCCAGCGCCGCCTCCACCCGCCGGATTTCGCCCTCGCCGGGCAGAAAGACCAGCACGCCGCCCTCGGGACATTCGTCCACCGCCTGCGCTACCAGCCCGGCCAAGGCCGCCTCATACCGCATCGAGGCATCGACCGGCCGGCCCAGCCAGCGGGTTTCGACCGGAAAGGCCCGCCCTTCAGAGGTGACCAGCGGTGCATCGCCCATCAACGCGGCCACCGGCGCTGTGTCCAGCGTGGCCGACATCACCACCAGTTGCAGATCGTCGCGCAGCGCCGCGCGGATTTCCAGCGCCAGCGCCAGCCCAAGATCGGCATTCAGGCTGCGTTCGTGAAATTCGTCAAAGACCAGACAGCCGATACCGCGCAGCTCGGGGTCTGACTGGATCATCCGCGTCAGGATGCCCTCAGTCACCACCTCGATCCGTGTGGCGCCCGATACCTTGGCCTCGCCGCGGATACGGTAGCCGACGGTCTGGCCCACGGCCTCGCCCAGCGTTTCGGCCATCCGCTCGGCCGCGGCGCGGGCGGCCAGACGGCGCGGCTCCAGCATGACAAGCCGTCCGGTGACGCCGGGCAACAGGGCCAGGGGCACCCGCGTGGTCTTGCCCGCGCCCGGCGGGGCTTGCAACACCGCCATGCCGCGCGCCGCCATTGCCGCCAGAAGGGCGGGCAGGGCATCGTCGATGGGCAGGCGGTCCGTCATGGCCGCCTTATCCCCGATCGTCCTGTCCCTGTCACGGGGCGGGCAGGGCAAAAAGCGCGCCGGGCGCTACTTTCGGGTTGCACCGGGTCGGAATTCGGGCGCCCTCTTGCAGGCATCCTGTTATCCGTGTCAGCTGTTGCCCGTTTGCAGGAGATCAAGATGCCGCCCCGCCGCCCGACCGGAATAGAATGGCCCACGCTGGTCATGCTGGCCCTGAGCTATGCGGTCTTTGCCGCCGGAACGCTGCTTTGGCCGGTTTCGGGCCTTTTGGCCGTGGTGGTCTGCGCCGTTGCCATCGCCCAATATTCGTCCTTGCAGCACGAGGTCCTGCACGGCCATCCCTTTGGCAACCAGACCCTGAACGAGGTGCTGGTCTTTCCCGCGCTGTCCTTTTTCGTGCCCTATCTCCGGTTCAAGGACACCCATCTGCAGCACCATTACGACCCGAACCTGACCGACCCCTATGATGACCCCGAATCGAACTACATGGACCCGGCGGTATGGCAGCGCACTTCGGGGCCGATGCGGCTTTTGTTGCGGCTGAACAACACGCTTCTGGGCCGCATGGTGCTGGGGCCGGCCATCGGCACCTGGTTCTTCTCGGGCCCCGACATCGCGCAGATGCGGGCGGGAAATCGGCGGATCATCCTGTCATGGGGCCTGCATGCCTTGGGCTTTGTGCCGGTGCTGGTCTGGCTTTGGGGCTTTACCGAGATGCCGGTCTGGGGCTGGGTCGCGGCGGCCTATCTGGGCTACAGTCTGCTGAAGATCCGCACCTATCTGGAGCACCGCGCGCGGCTGGAGGCGGCGCTGCGCCACCCGCCGGCCGCCGACGATCTGCCGGACTGGCTGGAGCGCAATCTGGCCGACATCGACCAGGTACTGTCCACCTTCCAGTCGCTGCTGCGCATCGCCCGGGTCGACTCCGGTCTGCTGCGCAGCGAATTCACCGACATCGACCTGGCGCGGCTGGTGCACGACGCGGCCGAACTGATGGAGGCGCTGGCCGAGGAACGCGGGCTGACGCTGGAACTGTCGGTGCCGCCGCAGGCGCCCTGCACCGGTCACCGTGACCTGCTGTTCCAGGTGCTGCTCAATCTGATCGACAACG
>JALQYS010000439.1 GCA_023254015.1 Paracoccaceae bacterium | reverse complement strand
AGGCAGGTTTCAGTGACCAAAAGCCAAGGCTCGGCACTGGCTGGCTTAGGCAAGATGCCTTCGGGTAGGAAGACAGCAGCGACATTGGCGCTCGACATCACCAAGCGATGTCCGGCGCGGGCCAGCAATTCGTTCACCGATCCTGCGAGAGCAGCATGTTCGGGCAAATCCCCAATTAGTGCCAGTGGCAGCACGTCGATGGAGTAGACCAGCACCTGCTCCGCCGCTTCGCGCAACCGTTCCAGAACGAAAACCTCAGCGCCCGGTGGTAAGCCCAGAGCCATTGCTGCCTGAGGGTCTGCGGCTGCCAGCACCGTCTTGGCCGAAAGCACCCGCGTTTCGGGCGTGTAGCCCAAGGCCGCCAACATTGTGCTGATGCTTTCAAAAACTGTGATCGGCCGTGCGATATTCAGCGCCGCCACCGCAGTCACAAAGCGCCCGCGTCCATGTTCTGTGATGATCAGCCGGTCTTGCTCCAAAAGCCGCAGCGCCTCGCGCACGGAGGGGCGTGACACGCCAAATGCAGCGCAAAGCTCGGCTTCGGTTGGTATCTGATCGCCGGCTTTCAGCCCATGTTCACGGATGTAATCGCTGACTGCATCACGCACCTGCTCGGCCATCTTTTTATTTGACCGCAGCGGTCGGGTTGTCAGCATCAGACCAATCCTCACATTGTCAGTTATCATACATCATCAGTGAAACCTTCGACAAGGATAGTTGACCGAATAGGCGAAGATCGCAGGCCCGCTCATTGCCGCCGTCCACTGACTTGCCAGATCGCTGCAGGCGATAAACTTCGGGCGCACATCAGTCGCTGCACCGAAAGCGGCATCATCAAGTGTCTCCAGATATTCGCGGACGGCACGGGGCGCAGCCTCCTCGCCGATCTGCCTGTCGTCCCATTGAACAGGTGGAAGGGAATGCATCTTCGCCGCGCAGGCCGCGGATCAGGCTGGCATCGCACGCAAAGTCACTGCCTATTAATTTGCACGCAAAACTTACCTGGGGGGCGGATAAAAAGTTGGACTTGTTTTACGTCATAAGGCCAACGCTTTTACGGTATTCGATTGGGCTCTGGCCGCCAAGAGACATCTTGACCCACATTTCCCAAGTAAGGCGCTGATTTCGCTGTCCTGACCATTATATTTCCTATATAAAACATGGTGTTGAAGGCTGCGAGGGGCGCGTTTTATGGATCACCCAGAGGGTGCGGGCTTGCAACGGGCAGATCGGGTGGATTTCGACCCTCGCGTGCGGCTGGAATTTCGCGGCACGCAGCTCAGTTCCGACGGCGGCCTTCTGGTGATGCGCGAGCTTGATGACGCGCTCGGGTTGTCCGATTTGGCGTCAGCGGCGCTGCGCGATACTCGCTCTGGCAAGAACACGGTCCATCGGCTCGACGGCCTGTTCCGGCAATCAGTCTTTGGGCGGCTGGCCGGATACGAGGATGTCAACGACGCCAACCGTCTCGCCTGCGATCCGGTCATGCGCCAAGTTGTCGGCGGCAGAGCGGTCGATGCACAAGCGGCCTCGGCATCGCAGATGGGACGGTTCGAGACCGAGACGCTGGCTCTGGCCGGGAACCGTGCCGCGCTGGCCGACCTGAACGGGCAATGGATCGACCGGTTCCATGACCGTAACGGGCTGAAGTACATCGTTCTGGACATGGACAGCTCGGTCAGCCCGACCCATGGCGACCAGGAAGGGTCCGCCTGGAATGGCCATTTCGACTGTAGCTGCTATCACCCCAACTTTCTGTTCAACCAGTTCGGGATGCTGGAACGCTGCGCCCTGCGCCATGGCAACGTCCACAGCGCCGATGGCTGGCGTGATGTTCTCGACCCCGTCATTGCGCGCTACGCGGAGCGCGACCTTGGTGGCAGGTTCTTCCGGGCCGATGCTGCCTACGCGATCCCGGCGATCTATGAGCGATTGGAAGAAGCGCGGTTCTTCTACGCCATCCGGCTGCCCGCAAACGCGGTCCTCAAGGACAAGATCGCGCATCGGCTAACGCGCCCTGTCGGGCGGCCGTCACTGACCAAGGTCAAGCGGTTCTTCGAGGAATTCGAGTATCAGGCGGCGTCCTGGGACAAGGAACGCCGGGTGATCGCCAAGATCGAATGGCATCCGGGCGAACTGTTCCCGCGTGTCGGCTTCATCGTCACCAACCTGCCGATGGAGCCGGACTGGGTGGTGCGGTTCTACAACCAGCGCGGCACCGCCGAGCAGCACATCAAAGAGGGCAAATACGCCTTTCGCTGGACGCGGCTGTCGTGCCGGAAGTTCCGCGACAATGAGGTGCGGCTGCAACTGCACGCCCTGGCGTACAACCTGGCCACCTTCTTGCACTGCATCGAGCTGCCCGAGGCCATGGCCGACTGGTCGTTGACCAGCCTGCAACTGAAGCTGATCAAGATCGGGGCACGTGTGGTCCGTCACGCCCGCACCATCACCTTCCAGCTGGCCGAGGTCGCTGTCACCGGCACGATGGTACGCGCCATCCTCGCCGCTATCCGCCGATTGCGAGCGCCACCGCTATGCGCATGATCGCGATCCACGCTCAAACTGAACGAAAGCGGCTGGACAGATCTGTCCGCTGCGCTGAAAAACGCCGCCCCTGGGCAAGGAAACAGCGGCTTCGCGGTCTGATCCGTCCAGATCCAGCAGTCTGCGCGACCGCAGGTGCCGCTTGCGGCAGAAAATCCTTGTCTAGCGCTCGGATACAGGCGATCTTCACCTCAAACGACACGCCACTTGGGGAATGCAGGATAATAACGCCCGCCCACCTTAGGGCGGGTGCGTTCCCTTTCGCTCTTCCCCTCTGGAGAAAATCCATGTTCGAGCGTTGTTCGCAACTTTGGGGTCTGATCGCGGACGGAGACCCGATCACCACACCGACCGCCACCCTGTTCCCGGTGCTCTGGCGTGACCGGCCCGCCATGCTGAAACTGTCGTCGCAAGAGGACCAGCAGCGCGGCGCCGGGTTGATGGAATGGTGGAACGGGGACGGCGCGGCGCGGGTCTTCGCGCGGGACAAGGATGCCCTGCTGATGGACCGCACCACGGGTTCGCGGTCTCTGGCGGAGATGGCGCGCAACGGGCGCGACGATGAATCCTGCCGCATTCTCTGCGCCACCGCCGCAAAGCTCCATGCCGACCGGCCCGGCGCCCTTCCCGATCTGGTGCCTTTAGCCCGGTGGTTCCGCGACCTCGAACCTGCCGCCGTGAAGCATGGCGGCATCCTTCTGCGTTGCGCGGACACCGCCCGGATGCTGCTGGCCGATCCGCGCGATCGCATGGTGC
>JALQYS010000437.1 GCA_023254015.1 Paracoccaceae bacterium | reverse complement strand
GATGTGCAGGCTCATCATCGCGCCCTGCGAAAAGCCCACTAGCGCCAACGCGGCGGGCGCCAGCCCCTCTTCGGCCAGCCGCTTATCAAGAAAGGCGTTCAGGTCATCGGCGGCGCGGTTCATCTCGACCGCGGCCTCCACCTCGGAAGAGCCGTCAAAGCGCGGGATCGGGAACCACTGGCGGCCAAAGGGATTGCCCGCGCAAGGGCTGGGCGCATCGGCGGCGATGAACACCGTATCGGGCAGATGTGGCGCCAGAGGGTCGGCCAGCCCCAGAAGGTCGGCCCCGTCGGCCCCATAGCCATGCAGGAACACCACAAGCGATTTCGCCTGCCCGCTTTGCGCCGCCACCCGGCCGAAGTTCAACTCGCGCGTCATCTGATGCCTTCCCGCTGTTTCGCCACCCGGTAGTAGGCCCAAAGGATGCGCGCCGCAACCGATCGCCACGGGCTCCAGGCCACGGCCATTGTGCGCAAGGCGCGTTCCTTCGGGCGGTCGGGCAGATCGAACAGCAGCCGCGCGCCTTCCTGCAAGGCCAGATCGCCCGGCGCAAAGACATCGGCCCGGCCAAGGGCGAACATCGCATAGATTTCCGCCGTCCACAGCCCGATGCCCGGCACGGCCGTCAAGGTGGCGATGACCTGCGCATCCGGCAGGGTCCGCAGCGCGTCAAAGTCGATGTCCGACTGCGCCAGCGCCCGGCCATAGCGCGCCTTCTGCCGCGACAGGCCAGCGGCGCGACAATCCTCGTCGCTGGCGCCGGCCATCCGCGCCCGGTCGGTCAGCCCCGCCGCCTGCATCCGCCGCCAGATCGCATCGGCCGAGGCGACCGACACCTGCTGGCCGGTGATCGCATCCAGAAGGGCTGCAAACCCGTCCGGCTGACGGCGCAGGGGCAAGGGGCCGACGAGTGCCAGCGCATGGGCAAAGCGCGGCTCGGCCCGGGCCAGCCAATCGGCCCCTTCCGCCACACAATCCAGCGTTTCGATGATCCGTCCCACCATGGGCCCCAGCATCCGGATCAATCGACGAAAGACAAGACCCATAAGGGCAGGCCCCCATGGCGTCGGCGCCGCGCCACCGGTGGCAGGCCAGGGGCCTCCCCTCCCGCCCTGTGGGGAGGGGATGGGGGGAGGCGAGCGGAGGCAGCCCGCCCTTGGCCCCTGCCCGTATCGGATACAATTTTCCGCTTGCCCTGCCCCGCCGCGCGGGCTTAGCCCAAGACGCATCATGACCCATGACATCAACGACAGCCTCGCGAAACGCAACGTTCTGGTGCTGGTGGCGGCCCAAGCCATCCTTGGCGCGCAAATGCCGATGATCTTCACCATCGGCGGGCTTGCGGGCCAAAGCCTTGCGCCCAATGCCTGCTGGGCGACGCTGCCGATCAGCTTCATCGTCATCGGCTCGATGCTGACCGCCACGCCGATCTCCAGCTTCATGGCGAAATACGGCCGCACCGCCGGTTTCGTGGCCGGCGCGCTGGGCGGGGCGCTGGGGGCGGCCATCGGGGCGGTGGGGCTTTTGCTGTCGTCCTTCCCTCTGTTCCTGCTCGGCTCGCTCTTGACCGGCATCTACATGAGCGCGCAGGGCTTTTACCGCTTTGCCGCCGCCGACACCGCCTCGGATTCCTTCCGGCCCAAGGCGATTTCCTGGGTCATGGCGGGGGGGCTCTTGTCGGCGGTGGTGGGGCCGCAGCTGGTGAAGGTGACGGCGCAGTCGATGGTGGTGCCCTTCCTTGGCACCTATCTGGCGGTCATCGCGCTGAACCTTCTGGGCATGTTCCTGTTCGTGGGGCTGCGGATCCCCAAACCGCGCGCCGCCCCTACGGGCAGCCCCCTTGGCCGGTCGCGGGCCGAGCTGATCCGCACGCCCACCATCGCGGTCGCCATGATCTGCGCGACCGTCTCTTACGCGCTGATGAACCTTGTAATGACCTCCTCGCCGCTTGCCGTCGTCGGCTGCGGCTTTGAAACCGGCGATGCGGCAGATGTCGTCACCGCCCATGTGCTGGCGATGTATGCGCCCTCCTTCATCACCGGCCATGTCATCGCCCGGATCGGGGTGGAACGCGTCATCGCCATCGGCCTTGTCATCCTTGCCGGATCGGGCGCCGTCGCCATGGCAGGGGTCAAGCTGGAGAATTTCTTCATCGCCCTCAGCCTGCTGGGGGTCGGCTGGAACTTTGGCTTCATCGGCGCGACAACCATGCTGGCCAATGCCCAACGCCCCGAGGAACGCGGCCGCCTGCAAGGGCTGAACGACCTTGTCGTGTTCGGCGGCGTCACCATGGCCTCGCTGTCGTCAGGCGGGCTGATGAACTGCTCGGGCGGGTCGGTGCAAACCGGCTGGCAGCTGGTGAACCTGGCCATGCTGCCCTTCCTGATCCTGGCCGGGGGCGCGCTGATCTGGCTGTGGATGAAGCCGAAGGAAACGCGATAAGGGGCGCGCGGCCCCTTATTCCTCGTCCTCGTCCCCGCCTTCGCCGCCGTTCTTGTGGCCTCCGACAACGCCCAGCGATTTCAGCTTGCGGTGCAGCGCGCTGCGCTCCATGCCCACAAAGCCCGCAGTCCGGCTGATATTGCCGCCAAAGCGGTTGATCTGGGTTAGCAGATATTCGCGTTCAAAGACCTCGCGCGCCTCGCGCAGCGGCAGCGTCGCCATCGCACCGCCCAGAACCAGACGGCCGCCATTGTCGGTTGCCGTCTCTTGCCCCGGCAATTCGCGGGTTTCGATGGGGCCCGCGCCATCGCCCAGAATCAGCACCCGTTCGATCACGTTGCGCAACTGCCGCACATTGCCCGGCCATTGCATGGTCTGCAGCATCGCCTCGGCCTCGCCCGTCACCTCGCGCAGCGGCAGGCCCTGAGTGCGGTGGAACATCTCGATGAAATGCCGCGTCAGTTCGGGAATGTCCTCGCGGCGGTCCTCAAGGCTTGGCACGGCAATCGGCACCACGTTCAGCCGGTCGAACAGCTCTTGCCGGAAGCGGCCGGTGCCGATCTCGCGCCGCAAGTCCTTGCTGGTCGAGGAGATCACCCGCAGGTCCACCCGCACCTTGTCATTGCCGCCAACGCGGGTGAACTGCTGCTCGGTCAGAACCCGCAGGATCTTTGACTGGGTGCCCAGCGGCATGTCGGCCACCTCGTCGAAATAGACCACCCCGCCATGCGCCTGCTCCAGAAGGCCCTTTTCCACCCCCCGCTCGGCCGTTTCGCGGCCGAACAGCACCTCTTCCATCCGTTCAGGTTCGATCGTGGCCGATGAGACCGAGACAAAGGCCGCGCCCGCCCGGTTGGAATTCTGGTGGATGAAGCGCGCGGCCATTTCCTTGCCCGAGCCGGCAGGGCCCGTCAGCATGACCCGGCCGTTCGACTTGGTAACCTTTTCCAGATGCGATTTCAAAGCCTTGAAGGCCGCACTTGATCCCAGCATCTCGGTCGAGGTCACATCACGCCGGCGCAGGTCGGCATTTTCGCGGCGCAGGCGGCTTGTCTCCATCGCGCGCGACACAACGACCATCAACTGGTCGATGTTGAACGGCTTTTCGATAAAGTCATAGGCGCCCTGCTTGATCGCCGCGACCGCGATTTCAATATTGCCATGGCCCGAGATGATGACGATCGGAATATCGGGATTGTCCCGCTTGACCGTTTTCAGGATGTCGATCCCGTCCATCCGGCTGTCTTTCAACCAGATGTCCAAAATCATCAGCGCCGGCGGCTCGGCATTGATCTCGGCCATGCATTCGTCGGAATTGGCTGCAAGCCGAACGGCATAGCCCTCGTCCTTCAGGATATCGCCGATCAGCTCGCGGATATCCTTTTCATCGTCGGTGATAAGAATGCTGGTCATTTATCCTCCTTGCCCACCCGGGGATGTGCCGGGGGCTGAATTCTTTGCACGCCGGGCACGGGGCGCACGCGGCAGGCGGATCACCGCCATCGCGCCGGCATGGGCATTGCCTTCGAACGGCGGAGCATCCTCGAGCACAAGCGTGCCGCCATGCTCTTCGATGATCTTCTTGACGATGGGCAGGCCCAGACCCGTGCCCTTGTCGCGCGTGGTCACATAGGGTTCGAACAGCCGCGCCCGGTCGGGCGGCAGGCCGATGCCGTTGTCCATGATGCGGATCACGGCGTCGTGCTCATCGACCTCCATCTCGACGCGGATTTCAGGGACATAGCCTTGCAGCTCCACCTTTTCCTCAAGGGTTTCCGTGGCTTCACCGGCGTTCTTGATCAGGTTCGTCAATGCCTGACCAATCATCGTACCGTCAAATTCCAGAATGGCCGGCCCCTCTGGCAGGCGGCGCCTGAAGCGCACGCCGGGTTGGCCATTTTCCTGCAGCATCACCGCCGCCCGCACCAGCGCCACCAGATCGCCCTCGCGCCGGTCAGGTTCGGGCATCCGGGCGAACTTGGAAAACTCATCCACGATGCGCCGCAAGTCATTGGTCTGGCGCACGATCACGTCGGTGTATTGCTCCAGATCCTCGGGTTCGGCCACCTGGGCGCGAAACTTGCGCTTGATCCGCTCGGCCGAAAGCTGGATCGGCGTCAAAGGGTTCTTGATCTCATGGGCGATGCGGCGGGCGACGTCGCCCCAGGCCGCCATCCGCTGGGCGCTGACCAGCTCGGTCACGTCGTCAAAGGCCACCACATAGCCCTCAAGCCGCCCGCCTTCGGTGGTGCGGCGTGACAGGCGCACCAGCAGGCTTTCCAGCTTGCCCTGCCGCGTCAGACGAAGCTCTTCCTGAACGGCATTGGCCCCGTCATCCTGCAAGCGCTGCAAGAGCGGGGCAAATTCGGGAACCGCCAGCCCCAGCGGCACATCATGCACGCCGCGCGACATGTCCAACAGCCGTTCGGCCGCGCGGTTGACGAAATCGACCCGCCCCTCGGGATCAAGCCCGATCACGCCGGCGGTGACATTGCTCAGCACCGAATCGAACAGACGGCGACGCCGTTCGGTTTGGCGATGGCTGTCGACCAACTCTTCACGCTGAACCTTAAGTTGCTGGGTCATCTGATTGAAAACACGGCCCAAGGTGGCAATTTCGTCATCGCCTTCCTCTTCGATGACCCGCACCTCCAGATCCCCTTCGCCGACCCGCGCGGCGGCCGAGGCCAGCCGCCCCACCGGACGCGACAGCTTTTCGGCAAACCACAGGCCCAGCCAGACCGCGGCAAGCACGAGAATCAGTGCAAAACCAAGATACAAGAGGCCGAAGTTGAACAGAACGCGGCCCCGCTCTGCCTCCAGCTGCTGATAGAGCGAGACGGTCGCCTTGGTATCATCGAGAAGCGACAGAAGCTGGCCGTCCACCTCGCGGCTGACGTAAAGATAGCGGTCGGGAAAGGCCTCAAGCCGGACCAGCGCACGGAATTCATCATTCGCCCAATCCTCGATCACCACCGTCTCGCCAGCGGTGGCCTTGGCCAGCGCCTCGGTGCCGGGATCTTCGAAATCGAACAGATAGCTGCGCTCGCCCCGCACCTGCAGACTGCCCGCGCCGTCGATCAGATAGACCTCGCGCAGACCGCGCTGCACGGCAGCCTGCCCCTGGCTGAGAACCTGGCGGATCTGACCGTCATCCATGAAAAAGCGCGACTGTTTGGTCACGTTCAACAGCCCCGCCAGCGCCTCGGCATCCTCGGTCAGCGCGTCACGGTGTTCCTTTTCATAGGCCTCTGCCGCCGACAGCGACGATCCGACCACGTTGCGCACCCGCTCGGAGAACCACCCCTCAAGCCCGATGTTCAGGTTCAGAACCGCAAAGACCGCGACAAGGATGGTCGGCACCAGGGCCACAAAGGCGAAGACCCCGGTCAGCCGCATGTGCAGCCGCGAGCCGGCCGATTTGCTGCGCCGGTCGGCCACCATGCGCAGCACCCGTGACAGGATCAGCGCGGCCACCAGCAGCACATAGACCAGGTCGGCCAGGAGGATGACGCGCAAGATGCCCGATCCCGCGCCCAGATCGTAAGGCCCCAGCGCCAGAAAGGTCAGAACCGCCAGCAGCGGCCCCAGAAACACCAGCCCAAAGCTGAGCGCCCCCTGAAAGGCCCGGGCGCGGCGCAGGCGGGACAGCCTGACCCAAGTCGCGCTGCGATAGGAACTCGACGCCACGAACCATACCCCCTAACGACGGATGGCTTTGTGCCCTTGCCGCCACAGTGCTGTGCCTGACCTGCCCAAGGCAATCAGGACACGCTGCCTGTGGCCTATTTACATCAACTTGCGTCGCCGTGTCACGCGGATATCCAGATCGGTGATCTTCTTGCGCAAGGTATTGCGGTTGATGCCCAGAAGATCGGCACATCTGGCCTGATTGCCATTGGTGGCATCCAGCGCGATCTCGATCAGTGGAACCTCAAGTTCGCGCAACACCCGGTCATAGACGCCGGGGGGCGGCAATTGCCCGCCATGCAGGTCGAAATAGCGTTGCAGGTGGCGGGCGATGGATTGCGACAGTTTCTCGCCGTCAAACCCGCCCTTCGGCGCGGCGGACACCACGGCCCGCCCGACCGCCTGTTCAACCTCGGAGCGGGAGATTTCGGCCTCGGTCGCGGTAAAGACCAGCCGTTTGAGCGTGTTTTCCAGCTGCCGCACATTGCCGGGCCAGCTATAGGCGCGCACCAGATCGCGCGCGTCAGAGGACAGGCGGCGCAGCGTGCCGAAATCCCGCTCGCCCCGGGCGAGG
>JALQYS010000410.1 GCA_023254015.1 Paracoccaceae bacterium | reverse complement strand
CGATCCTAGCCGGGCAGGGCGGAAATCCAAACAAAAACCGGGGCCTGGAATGCAAAAGACCAGCCCTGCGGCTGGTCTGTCTACTGGAGCGGGCGAAGGGATTCGAACCCTCGACCCTAACCTTGGCAAGGTTATGCTCTACCCCTGAGCTACGCCCGCATACCCGTCGGATGGCGGTGAGATAAGGGACCACGCGCCGGGCCGCAAGGGGAAAAATGCAGCCCGGCGAGGAATTTATGCCGCGATCCGTCCGCGCACCGTTTCGGCGGCGGCAACAATGGCTGCCGCGATGAAATCCAGCTCGGCTTCGGTCAGGCGCGTCGGCAGGCGCACATCGCAAGCCCGCATCAACATGGCGCGCGTCTGCGGCAGGTCGGGCTGCGGGCCAAGGAATTCCCAATTCCAAAAGGCGCGCGCATTGCCGTCTGACAGGCCAAAGACCTGAACGGCGACGCCCCGCTTTTTCGCTTCGGCCTGAAAGGCCAGGGCTTGGGCGTCGGACCAGTCACCGCAGAGGTTGAACTGGATGGAATCGGGGGCGCGCTCCTCCGGCGGCAGGGCTGCGGGCACCGTCAAATGGGCCGAGGTGTTCAGCGTGGCGGCCACGCGGTCATGCCCGGTGCGACCTTTTTCGACGCGGGTTGCCACCAAGGGCAGCTGCGGGCGGATCACCGCTGCGGACAGATTCTGCATCCGCATGTTGTAGAGCGGCAATTTGTTTTGCCACAGCATGTAACTGTTCTGCATGCCCGGATGCTTTTTCCAGTTCGATTCGTAGGCGCCCGACATGATGACACAGCGCGCGGCAATCTCGGGGTCGTCCGTGATCAGGATGCCACCTTCACCCGCGTTCACCAGCTTGTAGGACTGGAAGGAAAAGCAGCCGATCTTGCCGATGGTGCCGATCTTCTTGCCGTGCCATTCCGTGCCAAGGCTGTGCGCCGCATCTTCGATGACGGGAATATTGCGGGCATCGCACAGCGCCATGATCGCGTCCATGTCACTGGTATGGCCCCGCATGTGGCTGATCATCACTGCATCGGCCCCGTCCAGCTTGGCCGCGAAATCGGCCATGTCCACGCGGTAATTTTCGCCCACTTCCACCAGAACCGGCACGCAATCGGCATGCACAACCGCCGAGGGCACGGCGGCAAAGGTGAAGGCTGGGATCAGCACGCGTGCCCCGCGCGGCAGATCCAGCGCCTTCAGCGACAGGAACAGCGCCGCCGAGCAGGAGGCGACAGCCAGCGCATATTTCGCCCCCATGAGATCGGCGAATTCCTGTTCCAGAAGCGCCACCGGCGCCCCTTCCGGAGCGGTATACCGAAAAAGATCGCCCGAGGCGAGCAGCCGGTCGATCTCGGCGCGGGCCGCTTCGGGGATCGGCTCGGCATCATAGACATTGGGGGCAAGGGTCTGACCATCAGCAGGCATTTGAAGCTTTCCTGAAACTCTTCTTTAGCAAAGCTTTAAAACCTATCCCTGTGACAGGCCAGCGACAAATCCCGCTTCGGGACGATTTCCGCCGATCCGCTCGTCGTTGGCCGTTCCGGCCCTCCTCGCGAAGAGGGCCGGAACGGCCAACGATGAGCAGCTCAGACGCCCAGTCGGTCGCGCAGCGAATACCAGGTCATCGCCAGCACCAGCAAAGGCCAGCGCAGGGCCGCCCCGCCGGGAAAGCGCGGTTGCGGCAGGCTGGCCATCAGGTCAAAGCCCCCGGCATTGCCCGCCACCGCCTCGGCCATCAGCTTGCCCGCCAGCGTCGCCATCGCCACGCCATGGCCCGAATAGCCCGAGGCCGACATCACATTCGGTGCGGGCCGTGCAAAGCAGGGCATCCGGTTGAGCGTGATCGCCAGCGTGCCGCCCCAGGCATGATCGATCCGGGTGCCTTTCAGCTGCGGATAGACCTCAAGCATCGGCTTCGAGACAGTGCGGATCACATCGGGGAAGCGGTAGCCATAGCTTTCGCCACCACCGAACAGAAGGCGATTGTCCTCGCTGAGCCGCCAGTAATTCACCACGAATTTGGTATCGGCCACGGCCACGGGTTCGGACAGGATGTCATTGGCCCGCTCGCCCAAAGGTTCGGTGGCGACGATGAAGT
>JALQYS010000398.1 GCA_023254015.1 Paracoccaceae bacterium | reverse complement strand
CTGCCGGAAATGGTCGGCGTCGTGGCACACCAAGGCTTCACCCGGTGGTATCCGACCGGCCCCTCGGTCGCCCACCTGATCGGTTATGTCGGCCCTGCCGCCGCCAAGGACTATGAGAAGGAGCGCAATCCGCTGCTCGTCACTCCGGGCTTCAAGCTGGGCAAGGACGGGCTGGAAAAGCATTACGAATCCATCCTGCGCGGACAGCCCGGGGCCCAGCGCGTCGAAGTTACGGCGTCGGGCAAGTTCGTGCGCGACCTTGAGTTTCGCGAGGATGTACCCGGCAAGTCGGTCAAGCTGACTATCGACGGGCAATTGCAGGACTATGCCTCACGCCGCATCGGCCGCGGTCAGAAGCGCGGCAGGCTAGACAATGGGTGGCCCCGGATCGGGCTGCGCCGGCGTAACAATGGCCGCTAGGCGGATTCGTTTTAGTGCCATCTCAATGCGAAAAAGCTTTGTTCCATCAATGTCGTCGCGCCTGAAATGTCTAAAGAAATCACAATATTTCCAAATAATGCTTTGAGATCGAAATATCAGGAATAGCCGTGCGGATCGGCAAGATGTGGCATTGGCTAAACCTTTGAATTGGATAACCTATGGACTTGTTTCCGAGGGGATCATGCCTGCTTGTATCGCGACTGTGCTGGATTGCATTGCCCGAACAGCCATCTGGCCGTTCGGTATTGAAGCTATCCAGAATTTCCTGCGATCAATCAGGCAGTTGGCTGACGGCGCTTTTTGGAGATCTGCAGCGGGGATTGCCCGTGTGAATTGTCAAGTGATCTTCACAAAGCCCTGCAAGAAATGGCGGTGCCAATTCATGCGCGGTCATCGGTTGCCTGGAAACGACGCGGAATTGAGGTGGCCCGGAATTTTTTCGCCTGAACAGCAGTAATAAAACAAGAAGGGCATGTAATGCTTGAAACAGGAAAACGTTACATCTTTGAAACGGCTTGCATCGGCTTGATGCTGACGGCCTGTGTGCCGCAACAGCGTGCGCAGACCTGTGTCACGGTGCAACCCGGCTTTGTCCTGTCGCAGGACAAATATGACCCAAGCTATGTGGTCTGTCCGCCGCTTCCTCCGGTGCCCCCCAAGCTGTCGGATGACGATGGCACCGATGGTGACGATGGGGAAGGTGGCGACGAAGACGGCGATGGCGGTGACGACGGCGACGGCGGCGATGATGGGGATAGCCATGAGTCGTCCTCTGCTGGGCAGGGCGTAGCCGATGCGGAACAGGGCGACAGCGGCAGCCCTGGCCATGAACACTCGCATGCAGAAGCGGGCAAGGGCGCCGGGGCCAGCGAGGGTGGCGAGAGCAGCAATGCGAATGCCGGGGACTTGTAATGAACAGCGCCCTTCGTTTTCGGATTTGTGCCGGTGCAGTTCTTGTGATGGCGATGTCTGCGGGCAGCGCCTGGGCGCAGAACTTTGCCAGTTCGGGGCAATCATGGTCTGGAAGCTGGGGGTTTTCCTCGGCCACCGACCGCAGCCTTGCGCTGCAGCAGGCGCAGGTGCTGCGTCAGGCTGAGGGCGGCAACAGCAATCCGCAGGCCGTCTATAACAACTACTACGATAACAGGAACAACTACGTCGACGCCTATTCCGAGAATGGCGATGTGACGACCGATTATCAGATCGGCGATGAAATCGGGGAGAATACCTATTCCGTGGGGTCACTGAACACCGGCAATACGACGGTTTCGGTGGAGGGCGACAACAACCTGGTCGACTCGGTGAACTCTGCCGAAACTGACGGCTGCGTTGACGGGTCGATCAACTCGCTGCCCTCGATCGGCGATACGCCTTCAACCTATCTGCCGGTTGTGCGTTCCTGTGAATAAAGCTGCCGGCAGCCTTGCGAACGCCGCATTTGTGACCGGGCTTGCGCTCGGGCTGTCTGGCTGCGTGAAAAATCTCCCGCCCTCGATCACCACGCCGACATCTGAGAATGCCGAATTGGTCGAGGGACCGCCCGCCGAGCATATCGTCACGCCGTTTGATGCGGCTTTGTCTTGCGTCAAAGGCAAGATCAGCAAGGATCTGACGTTTTCGGTCGGGGTCATTGCCGACAATACCGGAAAAGAACAATACGCCGACGGAGGTTCGGGCAAGTTCATTTCGCAAGGCGCTGGCGACATGGTTCAGTCGTCTCTGTTCACGGCGGGCCTGACCGTTGTGAACAGGCGCGACCCCAATATCATCTTGGCCGAAAGCAATTGGGGGTTGCGCCCCATTGGCGAGCAGATCTCGTCTGATTTCTTCATTACCGGCAGCATCACCAGTCTCGATTTCATTCCGGGCGGTGGCGGAAGGGTCGAGGTCGCGGGGATCGGCCCGCGTTATCGGCAGGCGCGCATCCTGATCGGGCTGGACCTTGCGCTGACGGCCGCACACAGCGGCAAGATCGTTGCCAATGCCGCCGTGCAAAAGCAGCTTTATGCCGAAGAGATGGGGTTCTCGACCAACCGCTTCCTGGGTGACAGCCTTCTGGCGGTTGACCTTGGTGCGATGGAGCGTGAGGCGGTTCACCTTGCCTTGCGGCAGACGCTGTCGTTTGCGACGCTTTCCTTGCTGAGCCAGGTCATGCCAAAGGCGGCGGTCAGCGATTGCGCGTCGCGTATCACAACCAACAGCCTGCTGACCGCCCCTACAGAGTTGATCGCCTACGCAGGCGATGGAACCGAGCTTTCTGCCGCCAAGGCGGCTGCGCAAAAGGCACGCGAAGCCGGCCCTCCGCCGCCGCCGGCTCAGGCCGGAAACCAGACGGCCCCTGCGAATGCCCAGGCTCCGGCGCCTGCCGCGGGCGCTCCCGCAGGGAAAACCCCGCCAGAGGCGCGAAAGCTTGCGAATGCGGCGACGTCTCATGCCGCGCGGGCGATTGCCGCTGCGGATTCCGTCCTGCAGGCCAAGAACAAGGTCGATGCAACCGCAGCCGCGAACAAGGCCGCGCAATACATGACGCTGGCGATCCAGGCCCTGCAGGACGCGGCAAGCAAGGGGCTGACCGGCGCCGAAGGCGATGCGGCCGCAACGATTGTCGAGAATGCAATCCGGGCGACCGAGGCCGCACATGCCTATATCGCCAAGTCCGATCTGCCCGAAGGTCCCGCACAGGTTGCCCCGACGCCCAGCCAACCTGCGCAACCCGCCCCGCTCAATCCGGCCCGGCAGGATGACAAGAAACTGGGAGGGTCGAATTGATCCACCCGACGCGCGCTGAACCCATTCGAATTTTCCGTCCCATCGCCTTGGCGGTGCAGCGGAAGATAGCGGTACCCGTAAACAAACCGCAAAAAAAACTGCCTGACACAACGGGGTGGCAGGCATCTCACGTACAGGAGTCTACAATGAAGAAACTTCTTGCGACGACCGCAATCGTATTTGTTGGTTTCGCCAGCGCAGCCTCGGCTCAGTCGGTGCTGGAGCGTGTTCTGACCAAGATCGACAATGCGTCGAATCTGGCGCAGGTCAACGGCACCTTCGCAAACATCGCCGAAAACATCGGTAGTGCAACGGCAGTGACTTCCTATTCAAAGGGGGGGACTACCTACACCCAAGAACAATACGACGCCCTTGTTAAGGCGAACACCACCGTTAATACCTATCCCTCTGTAGCTGGCGCTCAAGTCTATTATGATCCGGTCGCCAAGACAGTCATCACTGCGACAGCCTATGCTGCATTGAGCGACACCGACCAGGCCCGCTACACCGCCGTTGCCGCAGGCTCGACGGTGTTCCAAAGTGCCGACGGTTCTCTTGAGATCGTAACTGACGAGGTTGCAGAGGCCGCTGCGCGCAACACTGCTCTTACCGGTTACACCGAGACTGTCGCCTACACCGGACCTACTGCCGGCATTGACGGTTCGATCACCAATATCGTTGACGGCATCGGCCAGGCCACCCAGCAAGCTATTGCTGGCAGCGATGTTTCCGCGATCGAGTGGAACATGCCGACGCTGGAATGGGGTGACATGGCGACCACCGCTCTTGGTGCCGTCAACACCGGCGAGATCACCCTGGGCGTGAACCAGGCTGTCGATCAAGCCAAGACCACCTCGACCGGCGCCTATTCGGCCGTGGTCAATCAGCTTGGCGGTGCGGCTGACACCGGCGCTCTCGTGCTGAACGT
>JALQYS010000375.1 GCA_023254015.1 Paracoccaceae bacterium | reverse complement strand
GATGGTGCCGCACAGCATCACGCCCATCGATTGTGCGGTGATGCCAAGGCCGGGGAACACTTCGAACCGGGGAATAAGGCCAAGCGCCGCGATCATGGCGGCGAAAAGGGCAACATGGGTCAGGTGGCGTTCCATAGCGGTCTCCTGTCTTGCGCTGTTGCCTCTATAAGGCACCGCCACGGGCGCGCAAGGCCTCGGCCACGCGGTCGGCATCGTCAAGCGCCGCCAGCGCCAGCGGCGCCATCAGCCGCGCCCGGGGGCGGCGAGGGGAGCGCGCGGCCCAGGCTTGCGCCAGTTGTGCCGCCCGGTCGGCCATGACCGGGACAAAGCGGATCATCAGGGCGATGGCGATGGCCAGCGGCTTGGCCGGCAGGATCGGCGCCAGCGGCCGCATCAGCCACAGGACCAGCCCCTGCAGATCGGCCAGCCTTGTGGTCATTGTGACAAGGTTCGCCGCCCCCATCGCGGCGGCCATGCGCAACAGGATCACCGCGCCCTCCAGCGGGGTGCGGGTCAGCCCGTGCCACAGGATCAGCAGCAGCGCAAAGGGCCAGAGCGGGCGGAACAGCCGCAGCCAGGCGCCAAGGATGGCCCAGCGGCCGGCCGTCAGCGCCGCCGCCGCCAGAACCGCAAGCGCAAGCGCCAGCGCAGGCCAGCCCGGCGCGGGCAGGAAGAGCCCCAGCGTCAGCCCCGCCAGGGCCAAGAGCTTTGGCCCGGCCCGCCAGCCATGGGCCGGCGTCTCAACCGGCGAGGTCAGGCTGAGCATGGCGGCAGGCCCCGGGTATGGCGCATCTTCGGCCCCCAGCCGTGTCATTTCGGCGATGAAGGCCGGCAGAACCTGCGCCGGGGGGCCGAAACCGGCCAGCCGGCCCGCCTCAAGCCACAGCACCTCGTCGCAGTCGGACAGATCGTCGGGCCGGTGGGCGATGGTGATCAGGCGCTGCGGCAGGCGCGCAAGCTGGCGGCGCAGCCGCGTTTCGGTCGGCAGGTCCAGCGCGGCAAAGGGCTCGTCCAGCAGCAGCGTCTCAGGGCCCATCAGAAGGATCGCCTGCAGGCAAAGCCACTGTTTCTGCCCATGGCTGAGGGTCGAGACCGCCCGCTTGGTCCAATCTTCCCGGCCCTCGGCCGCCAGACGGGCCTTGGCAA
This sequence comes from Paracoccaceae bacterium, assembly GCA_023254015.1. Classification (GTDB taxonomy): domain Bacteria; phylum Pseudomonadota; class Alphaproteobacteria; order Rhodobacterales; family Rhodobacteraceae; genus Tabrizicola_A. The sequence continues at coordinate 3,097 of JALQYS010000375.1, read as the reverse complement.
GGGCCAGCGCCTGTGCCTGCGGCTGGCCCAGCTGTGTCAGGCCAAAGGCCAGCTCTTCTTCCACGGTAGGAAACAGGATCTGGTGATCGGGGTTCTGGAACAGGATGCCGATCTTGCGCAAGGCCGCCTTGCGGTCGGCAAAAGGATCGGTTTCGCCCAGACGCACGGTGCCGGCCGAAGGGGCAACCAGCCCCGCGACCAGCCGCAAGAGCGTGGTCTTGCCCGAGCCGTTGCGCCCGATCAGCCCGATCCGGCGCCCGGCAAGCGTCACGGACAGGTCGTGCAACAGGGTCTTGCCCGGCACGGAACAGCTGGCATGGGTCAGGCGGATCGGCTCCATCCTTGCGGCATAAGCCAAGGCAGGGCGGATCGGCAAGGCCGGGTTTCCGGGCGAGGGCGCGAAATCCGCCCGGAAATCGCGGCCGGAATTCGTGCGAATTCCGCCCCCCCCGACATCGGCCCCGCCAATGCGAAAGGCCCCCGGAAGTTCCGGGGGCCTTTCCTGTCACGGCCAGCGCCTCAGCCCTGACGGGCAGCGGCGACCGAGGCTTCCAGAATGTCCATGGCCTCGGCGAAATGGGCATCGGGAATGGTGATCGGCGCCAGGAAGCGGATCACGTTGCCATAGACGCCGCAGGTCAGCAGGATCAGGCCGCGCTTTTGCGCCTCGGCCTTGACGCGGTTGGTAAAGCCCGCATCGGGTTCCTTGTTCGACGGATTGGCGAATTCCACCGCCACCATGAAGCCCGGGCCGCGGATGTCGCTGATTTCCGGCGTCACGGCGCGGAGGGATTCCAGCTTTTGCTTCAGGCGCGAGCCCAGCTCATTGGCGCGGTCGCAAAGCTTTTCCTCTTCGATCACGTCCAGCACCGCATTGGCCGCCGCAATCCCGATCGGGTTGCCGCCATAGGTGCCGCCCAGACCGCCCGGATGGGCCGCGTCCATCAGGCTGGCCTTGCCGGTCAGCGCCGCCAGCGGCAGACCGCCCGCCAGACCCTTGGCCATGGTGGTGATGTCGGCGGCCACGCCATATTGCTCCATGGCGAACAGCGTGCCGGTGCGGGCAAAGCCGGTCTGCACCTCGTCGGCGATCATGACGATGCCATGTTCGTCGCACAGCGCGCGGACAGCCTTCACCAGATCCTTCGGCGCCGGGTAGAAGCCACCTTCGCCCTGCACCGGTTCAAAGATGATCGCGGCGACGCGGCCCGGATCGATGTCGGCCTTGAAGAGCTTGGTCAGGCCAGCCATCGCATCTTCGGTCGAGATGCCGTGCACGTCCTGCGGGAAGGGGATGTGGAACACGTCGGGCATCATCGCGCCGAAGCCCTTCTTGTAGGGTTCGACCTTGCCGGTCAGGGTCATGCCCATGAAGGTGCGGCCGTGGAAGGACCCGCCAAAGGCGATGACGGCATTGCGGCCGGTGGCGATGCGGGCGACCTTGATCGCGTTTTCAACCGCCTCGGCGCCGGTGGTGACGAAGACGGTCTTTTTCGCAAAATCGCCGGGGACAAGGGCGTTCAGACGCTCGGCCAGACGGATGTAATGTTCGTAGGGCAGCACCTGATGGCAGGTGTGGGTGAACTTCGACACCTGCTTGGTGACGGCCTCCATCACCTTGGGGTGGCAATGGCCGGTGTTCACCACGGCGATGCCGGCGGCGAAATCGATATAGCGGTTGCCCTCGATGTCCCAGACTTCGGAATTCAGCGCGCGGTCGACGTAGATCTGGGTCTGCATCCCCACACCGCGGGAAATCGCCTCATCGCGGCGCTTGGCAACGTCTGCATTCTTCATGGTGAGCGTCCTTCTGGCGCCGGAGTGGCGCGGTCTTGAGATGGGCGCACTTGATCAAATCTGGCACGGGATTCAATGGGCAGTGACATGTTTTCGATAAGTCCAGTTTCCAAATCATAAGGCCAGTGGCGGGTCTTTGCCCATGCTGGCGGCTGTTCACCTTGCATTAACCAATCGGCGGCATTCTGGCGCTGACAAGACCGGAGTTCCCATGGCCAGCACCCTGCCGCAGACGACAGAATGCGATGATCCGATCGACTGGCTGCGGCTGATCCGCTCGCGCCGGGTGGGGGCGGTGACCTTTCATCGGTTGATGGGCGAACATGGCTCGGCCCGCGCGGCCCTGGCGGCGCTGCCGCAGATTGCGCGCGCGGCGGGGGTTGACGGGTATGAGGTGTGCCCCCCCGGCGTGGCCGAGGCCGAGATGCGGTCCGGCCGGGCCTTTGACGCACGGCTTTTGCTGTGGGGCGGGCCGGATTATCCGGCGGCGCTGATGGACTTGCCCGATGCCCCGCCGATCCTGTGGGCGCGGGGTGAGGTGGGGCTTTTGCAGCGGCCGATGGTGGCGATGGTGGGCGCGCGCAACGCCTCGTCGCTGGGGCTGCGCATGGCGCGGCGGCTGGCCGAGGGGCTGGGGCAGGGCGGTCAGGTGGTGGTCTCCGGCCTTGCGCGCGGCATCGACACCGCCGCGCATGAGGCGTCGCTGGACAGCGGCACGGTGGCGGTGATGGCCGGCGGGATCGATGTGATCTATCCCGAAGAGAACGCCGAGCTGGCGCGGCAGATCGCCGCAAGGGGCTGCCTGTTGTCCGAACAGCCCATGGGCTGCGTGCCGCAGACCCGGCATTTCCCGCTGCGCAACCGCATCATCTCGGGCCTGTCGCGGGCGGTGGTGGTGGTCGAGGCGGCGGCGCGCTCGGGCAGTCTCATCACCGCGCGCGATGCGCTGGATCAGGGGCGCGAGGTGATGGCCGTGCCCGGCCACCCCTTTGACGCCCGCGCGGCCGGCAGCAACCAGCTCTTGCGCGATGGGGCAACGCTGGTGCGCCACGCAGGAGATGTGGCGGAGGCGCTTGGCCTGGCCATGCCGCACCCGGCCCGCGAAACCCCTGCCGAACCGCCGCCCCTGCCGGGCCCCGAGGCGCCGCGCCGTCCGTTGGGCGACATCGCGCAGGTCCATGGCCAGATCCTTGCCCGGCTTGGCCCCAGCCCGCTGGCCGAAGATCAGCTGATCCGCGATCTTGCCTTGCCCCCCTCTGTGCTGACCCCGGCCCTCATGTCACTGGAGCTGGAGGGGCGG
>JALQYS010000589.1 GCA_023254015.1 Paracoccaceae bacterium | reverse complement strand
TCCGCACTCTTTCCGACGAAGAGGCGGTCCTGGCGCAAGGTCAGGAAAACAACCTTCGCAAAGACCCGTCCTTTATCGAAAAGGCCTTATTTGCAGGCGACCTGGAGGAGGCCGGCTATGATGCGCGCGTGGTTCAGGACGCGCTGAACGTGAACCGCAGCCACACGTCACACATGCGCAAGGTGCGCGAGGCATTTCCGAGACAAGTGCTGGAACGCATCGGTGCCGCGCCGTCGATCGGATGGAAACGCTGGTACGAACTCGCCGTTGTAGTGCTTGAGAAGAAGATCGACGTTCTTTCCGTCCATCCTGCCCCCTTCCCTGACGGTTCCAGCTCCGACGAGCGATTTGCAGCCTGGGTGAAAGCGCTTCCCAAGGCGGACACAGCCAAGGAGAAACGCCAAGAGAATGGCACAACGCCCTTCGCTCTCACTGCGCAGGACGGATCAGCTCTGGGAGAGGTGGCCTTTACCAAAGGCGCATTGGGCTTCCGGCCATCGGCGCAACACAGGGATTTCGCTGCGTGGCTGCATGCGAATGCGGATGACGTCTTTAGGCGCTTGCATGAAGAATTTCTCAATCAGTCCAAGAAGAGGGACTGAGGGAATGCAACGACAACAACAGAGGAGCAGTGTCGGAAAAGGATAGGCCTCCCGAATGGAAACCACCCGGAAGGCCCGCGCAAAACACAGGGCGCCAACCCTGAGAATGCTCATCTTCTAGCACGAGTAGACTAGCGCAGGCCCGAATCGCACGCAACATCGCTTCGCGGTGATCCGATATCTTTTATCCTTTTTCTGGAGAAGAACGGACACCGACAGGCCGGGTTGCAAGGTCTTCACTCGGCTGACCCGAGCGTTCCGCCGGATTCACAATGGAACATGTCATGTCTTCGCCCGTGCAGCGGCACGTTCGGCGCTCCAATCGTTCATATCAGGACGACCGCAGTACTGTGACGCCGATAAAGACGGAAGACGCGCGCTGGTCGCTTCTAGACTTGGTACGCCGTTGCCGCAAACCTCTTGGGCTGAAAGACCGCGACGTTGCGGTTCTGCGAGGTCTTCTGTCGTTTGTGCCCCAGGCGGCCGAGCCTAGCACACTAGTTGTCTTTGCCTCCAACAGGGTGCTGATCGAGCGCTGTGACGGGATCGACGAACGCACACTCAGGCGCCGCCTCACCCATCTGACGGCGAACGGATTACTGGCACGAAAGTCGAGCCCAAACGGAAAACGATATCGGGTAACGGATGAGCATGCAGAAGCCAAACTCACCTACGGCATCGACCTGACGCCGCTGTTCGCCATCCGTGATCACCTAATGGCCCTTGCAGAAGAATGCTCTCGAGAAGAAATCCGGTGCAAAGCACTTCGATCGATGATCCGAGACATCCTTTACCACCATGCCGCTCATATTCAGCCCGAACTGCGCGACCTTGCATGTCGCTCAGTGCGTCGTTCTTTGTCTTCAGACCAACTCGCCGAACTCATTGAGGAACTCCAAGAGGGGCTTCCGCAGACAGGCACTGAGACATCGTCCATTGCAGATGCTGTGACCGTCAGCGACAGACAAAATGACCGGCACATTCAGAAGTCTAAGAAAGAAAACTATGAATCTGAATGCGCTGCTGAGAAAGCAGGTTCAGAAAAGCGCCCCAACGAAGAAGTGAGCGCTGATGTAGAGCAAAGCAGCGATATCACTGTGTCGGAGTGCATGGCTCTAGCGAAAAATGCTGCATCCTTCGCTTCCGTGGCTGCAAAGGATTGGGGCGATGTTGTTCGATTGTCCGACACCCTTGCTCCGGCAGTCGGACTGGCTAGAACCGATGTGGAGAATGCGCGGGACGCGATGGGCCCGCTTGGCTCAGCGCTCGCCATTCTTGGCATCGTTGAGGCGTTCGATAGAATTCGGCGTCCGAGGTCCTATCTGCAAGCACTGACCAAACGCGCGGCGAATGAAGGCATCGACTTCGTCCGCATGTTTCGCTCGCTCACGAACTGCCGTGGCTCGAAAGCACCGACCTTGACCATTGCTTGATGTATACCCGGGTAAACATGAGCGCCCTCGCTCTACGTATACCCCGGTAAACAAGCGGCCCACCCAAAAGAGGGAAAGGTTGGGGGTTGGAGGGGTGACGGTGATTGAGATCGGGAGAGTGGCTTCCGGCGCCCGTCGTGGAGAAGATCTGATGGCGAAAGTTACCCAGAACATCGTCCTGTCCCCATCGCGGGACATCCCCTTCGGCAAGCTCGTGCTGAGCCAGTCCAACGTTCGGCGCATCAAGGCCGGCGTCTCGGTCGAAGAACTGGCCGAGGACATCGCGCGTCGCGGCCTGCTGCAGAGCTTGAACGTCCGGCCCATGCTCGATGCCGATGGGTTCGAAACCGGCATGTTCGAGATCCCGGCCGGTGGTCGTCGCTTCCAAGCGCTGACGCTGCTGGTGAAGCAAAAGCGGCTGGCGAAGTCGGCGCCGATCCCTTGCATCGTGCGGGATGCTGCGTCGGAGATCCTCGCCGAGGACGACTCGCTGGCGGAGAACATGCAGCGCGTCGCCCTGCACCCGCTCGACCAGTTCCGCGCATTCCAGGCCCTGCGCGAAAAGGGTCAGGGCGAGGAAGCGATCGCGGCGGCGTTCTTCGTGACGCCGCAGATCGTCAAACAGCGCCTCAAGCTCGCCTCCGTCGCCCCTGCCCTGCTCGACGTCTATGCCGAGGATGGGATGACGCTGGAACAGCTGATGGCCTTCACCGTGAACCCCGATCATGCGCGACAAGCGCAGGTCTGGGAGGCTGTGAAGAACTCGTGGAACAAGGAGCCCTATGCCATCCGGCGCATGCTGACCGAGACCTCGGTCCGGGCGTCTGATCGTCGCGCCGTCTTTGTCGGTGTCGATGCCTATGAGGCGGCAGGCGGTATCGTGCTGCGCGATCTCTTCCAAGGCGATGACGGCGGCTGGCTCGAGGACCCTGCCCTGCTCGACCGTTTGGTCGCGGACAAGCTGCAAGCCGAGGCGCAGGCAATTGCTGCGGAGGGCTGGAAGTGGATCGAGGTAGCGACCGATCTGCCCTATGGCTACAGCCACGGTCTGCGGCGTCTGGCCGGTGATCCCGCGCCGATGACCGACGAAGAAAGCGCGGCCCATGCGGCGCTCCTCGCCGAGTATCGTGCGCTGGAGGAGGAATACTCCGGCCAAGACGAATACCCCGAGGAGATCGACGCTCGGCTCGGTCAGCTTGAGATGGCGATGGAGGTACTCGAGCGGCGGCCTATGATCTATGCTCCGGCCGAGGTCGGGCGCGCAGGCGTCTTCGTCACGCTGGATCGGGATGGCACGCTCGCGGTCTATCGCGGTTATGTCCGGCCCGAGGATGAGCCGCGTGAGGAGGCCGCGGTCCCGGATGCCGAAGGCTCGGGTGAAATGGGGCAGGGGGCCGACGTCGGGGGTTCAGCCTGGCAGAACCCGGTCGCCTCCGTTGGCGGCACCGTCGTCACCTCGGGCGGTCAGCCGATCGGTGCAGACCTGTCCGAGGAGGAAGACGATGGTGCACTCAAGCCGCTGCCCGAACGGCTGGTCATGGAACTCACCGCCCACCGGACCTTGGCGCTGCGCGAAGCCATCGGGCGGTCGCCTGACGTGGCGCTGACGCTGCTGCTCCTAAAGTTGGTGACGGACGCCTTCCGTACATCTTCTGCCGCGGGCAGCTGCCTCGAAGCCTCGGTCCGCCATCTCTACATGTCAGCGCAAGCGCCCGATCTCAAGGACAGCGTCGTAGCGAAGCTGGTCGACGAGCGTCACGCCGCTTGGGAGGCCGATCTGCCCCTCGGCGACGATGCCGCGCTCTGGGACTATCTGACGGTCCTCGACCAGGGCAGCCGTCTGGCGCTTCTGGCACATTGCCTCAGCTTCGGGATCAACGCACTCCATGAGAAGGTGAACCCCTATGGGGCGGGCATCTCCGCCAGCGGTCTGACCCGTCGTATGACGCATGCCGATCTCGTGGCCTGCGCGGTCAATCTCGATATGGTCGAGGCAGGCTGGGAGCCGACGG
>JALQYS010000215.1 GCA_023254015.1 Paracoccaceae bacterium | reverse complement strand
CACCTGCTTCTTTCATTTTTTCACAAGCTAATTCCACTGCTTTGTATTCTCCAGAAATCACTAATTGACCAGGGCAATTATAATTTGCAGGAACTACAACACCATCTATTGATGCGCAAATATCTTCTAAAAGCTTTCTGTCTACGCGCCCATAGTCAATTTTCATAAGTCCCAGCTTTGCAATAATAGTTGAAATCATCATCAGTCATTTCAATTTCAATTTTTCCTTTGGCGACTATTTCAAGGAACAGGCCATCGCCTTTGCCTGGGAATTGTTGACCAAGGATTTCGGCCTGCCGGAGGAGAAGCTGTCGGTCACGGTCTATCACACCGATGACGAGGCTGCCGGTTTCTGGAAGAAGATCAGCGGCCTGCCGGAAGAGCGGATCATCCGCATCGCCAGCGACGACAACTTCTGGCGGATGGGGCCGACCGGCCCCTGCGGTCCCTGCACCGAGATCTTCTATGACCACGGGCCCAGCGTCTGGGGTGGCCCGCCCGGCCGCGCCGAACAGGACGGCGACCGCTTCATCGAGATCTGGAACAACGTCTTCATGCAGAACGAACAGTTCGCTGACGGGCGGATGGTGCCGTTGGAGATGCAGTCGATCGACACCGGCATGGGGCTGGAGCGTATTGGCGCGCTCTTGCAGGGCAAGCACGACAACTATGACACCGACCTGATGCGCAGCCTGATCGAGGCCTCGGCGCATGCCACGAATTCCGACCCCGACGGCAAGGGTAAGACCAGCCACCGGGTGATCGCCGATCACCTGCGCTCGGTTTCGTTCCTCATTGCCGATGGCGTGACGCCCTCGAACGAGGGCCGCGGCTATGTGCTGCGCCGCATCATGCGCCGGGCCATGCGCCATGCCCATATGCTGGGCGCGCAGGATCCGGTGATGCACAAACTGGTGCAGGCGCTTGTGCGGCAGATGGGCGGGGCCTATCCGGAGCTTGCCCGCGCCCAGACCCTGATCGAAGAGACGCTGAAGCTGGAGGAAACCCGCTTCAAGACCACGCTCGACCGGGGTTTGCGTCTGCTGACCGATGAGCTTGACCGTCTGCCCGAAGGCGCCGATCTGCCGGGCGCGGTGGCGTTCAAGCTTTATGACACCTATGGCTTCCCGCTGGACCTGACGCAGGATGTGCTGCGCGAAAAGGCCCGGGCGGTGGATGTTCAGGGCTTTGACGCCGCGATGGAAGAGCAGAAGGCCAAGGCGCGCGCCGCGTGGTCGGGCGCGGGTGGCACGGCCGATGCCAAGGTCTGGTTCGAAATCGCCGAGGCCCATGGCACGACCGAATTCCTTGGCTATGAATTCGAGGCCGCCGAGGGCCAGATAAATGCTTTGGTTCGCGACGGTGCCGAAATCGGCGCGGCCGAGGCTGGTACGTCTGTACAGATCGTCGTCAACCAGACCCCATTCTATGCGGAAAGCGGCGGTCAGGTGGGCGATCAGGGGTTCGTCCGCACCCAGACCGGCGTGGCCGAAGTGACCGACACCCGCAAGACGGCGGGCGTGTTCATCCATGTGGCCACTGTGACCGAGGGCACCATCCTGCGCGGCCAGCCGGCCAAGCTGGAGGTCAGCCACGCGCGCCGCAGCCAGATCCGTGCCAATCACTCGGCCACGCACCTTCTGCACGAGGCGCTGCGCCGTGCGCTTGGCGATCATGTGGCGCAAAAGGGCAGCCTGAACGCGCCCGACCGCCTGCGGTTCGATTTCAGCCATTCCACCGGCATGACGGCAGCGGAACTGGCGCAGGTCGAGGCCGAGGTGAACGCCTTCATCCGCCAGAACAGCCCGGTCGAAACCCGCATCATGACGCCGGACGATGCCCGCGCGCTTGGCGCTCAGGCGCTGTTCGGCGAGAAATATGGCGAGGAAGTGCGCGTCGTTTCGATGGGCGTTCTTGAGAGCTCGGGCAAGGGGACCGAGGGCAAGACCTATAGTCTTGAGCTTTGCGGTGGGACCCATGTGGCGCGCACGGGCGACATCGGCGCCTTCGTGGCGCTTGGCGAAAGTGCCTCATCTGCTGGCGTGCGCCGGTTCGAGGCCCTGACCGGTCAGGCCGCGGTTGACCATCTGAAGGCGCAGGAGGCCAAGCTTCTGGAGACGGCGGCGGTGCTCAAGGCCTCTCCGGCCGAGATCGTTGACCGGCTGAAGGCGCTGGTGGACGAACGCAAGACCCTGCAGAACGAGGTGGCCACGCTGCGGCGCGAACTGGCGATGGGCGGCAAGGCCGCCGGGCCAGAGGCCAAGGAAATCAACGGGGTAAAGCTGATCGCGCAGGTGCTTTCGGGCGTGTCGGGCAAGGATTTGCCCAGCCTGATCGACGAGATGAAGGTCCGGCTCGGTTCGGGTGCGGTGGTGCTGATCGCCGACACGGGCGCAAAACCGGCCGTGGCGGCGGGCGTTACCGCCGACCTGACTGGCCGGATCAGCGCGGTGACGCTGGCCAAGGCTGCGGTTGAGGCCTTGGGCGGCAAGGGCGGCGGCGGCCGTCCAGACCTTGCCCAGGGCGGCGGGGCCGATATCGCGCTGGCCGATGCGGCGCTGAAGGCGGTGGAAGCCGCATTGGAGGGTTAAGATGCCGACCGCACTCTGGATTGCACATGTGCAGGTGACCGACGCCGAGGCTTATGGCAAATATGCCGCCCTTGCGGGCCCGGCGATTGCCGCGCATGGCGGATACTTCCTGGCCCGCGGTGGGCGCTATGTGCAGTTGGAAGGCAACGACCGGCCGCGCAACGTGGTGGCGCGCTTTCCCAGCCTTGAAAAGGCGGTGGAGTGCTATCACTCCGAAGCTTATCAGGCCGCGTTGAGCCATGCCCGCGGCGCCTCGATCCGCGATCTGATGGTGGTGGAAGAGGCCGAATGAGAGAATTTGCGCGGATTTTCCCCGCGCAAATCGCCGATTTCATGGTAGCGTTACATAAAACACCATGAGGCAGGCATGTTGATTGTGAAAGGGCAGCGCTGATGTGTCGCTGGGCCGCTTATACCGGGGCGCCGATTTTTCTTGAGGAAATCATCAGCCGCCCCGGCCACTCGCTGATCCATCAAAGCCATTGCGCGACGCAATCCCACACCGCGATCAATGCCGATGGCTTTGGCGTGGCTTGGTATGGCGACCGGCCAGAGCCGGGACTTTACCGTGATGTGATGCCCGCCTGGTCGGACCCGAACCTGAAAAGCCTGACGGCGCAGGTGAAATCGGGCCTGTTTCTGGCCCATGTGCGCGCCTCGACCGGCACCGCGACCAGCCGCAA
>JALQYS010000185.1 GCA_023254015.1 Paracoccaceae bacterium | reverse complement strand
TTCGCGCCGGGTACAGCGGCACCAGTAGAGATCCCCGGCCCGATAGAGCTGATCGATGACCTCGTCATAGGCCGCCTGCAGCAATTCGATCAGTTCATGCGCGGTGGCGGGGGTCATCTCGAAGGTGGTGATGACGGTCTGTCCGGCAGAAGCGGCCGGGATCTGCAGGGTTTTCTGGGTCATGCGGGGGTCCTCCTTCGGGCAGTCTTGCACGGGCCGCGCAAGAAAGCATCCCGTTTCGCCAAAGACCGTGGCAAGATCGCGCCGACAGACAGGAGCCCGCGATGCCGAATGACCACGACGCCTACAAACCCGCCGAGATTGCCGCGCTGATCGAAGGGGCGGGCGTGGCCAAAGCCCGGATGCCGCTGGGGCAGACGCTGACGCTGGCGGTGCTGGCGGGGGCCTTCATCGGCTTTGGCGGCGCCGCCTATCTGATGGTGATGACGGGGGCCGACCCCGGCTTTGGCCCGCATCGGCTGTTGGGGGGTGCGGTCTTTGCGCTGGGGCTGATCCTGGTGATCGTGGGCGGGGCCGAGCTGTTCACCGGCAATGCGCTGATGGTGATGGCGGCGGTTGATCGCAAGATCACGCGGGCGGCGCTGCTGCGCAACTGGGGGCTGGTCTATCTGGGCAATCTTGCCGGCGCGGTGGGGCTGGCCTGCGCCTTCTGGCTTTCGGGCCTTCTGGAGGGGCCGATCGGCGAGACGGCGATGCGGGTGGCCACGGCCAAGCTGGCGGGCAGCGCCCTGCCCTGGGTGGTGAAGGGGGCACTGTGCAATGCGCTGGTCTGTCTGGCGGTCTGGCTGACCTTTTCGGCCCGCGATACCACCGGCAAGATTCTGGCCATCCTCTGGCCGATCTCGGCCTTCGTGCTTTTGGGGCTGGAGCACTCCATCGCCAACATGTTCTTCCTGCCCTTGGGCGCGTTCGCAGGCGCCGAGGTTCCGGTTGGGCAGGCCGTGGCGGCGCTGGGCTGGGTGACCTTGGGCAATGTTCTGGGCGGGGCGGGCGGGGTGGCCCTGGCCTATCGCTATGCCTATCTTGGCGGCACGGGAACCCGCGCATGACCCAAGGCGAAAAGCCCCGCTTTCTGGACCGCAACCACCCGTTCTTTGCCAAGGTCTGGGTGCGCGGGCTGACCGTGCTGCTGCCAGCCGCCATGGCCGCGCTGGATTTTACGATGGGCAACCCCGTCTGGGGACTGATCTTTGCTGCCGCCGCGCTCTGGGCGCTGTGGGAGCTGGTCCTGCGCCCCCGGCGGCCCTAGCAGGACAGGCTGCCCCGCATCTCGCCGCTGTCGCCCCTGACCGAGCTTTCTTTCAGCTTGCATCCCGTCACCTCGGGGACAAGGGCGGCCATGGTGGCGCGGATCGCCGCATGTTCACCGCGCGCGGCATGGCCCAGCCGGATCACCTCGACCCGGTCTTCGGTGTGAAAGACCACATAGGTCCGACCATCGCGCTGCACCTCGGACCGGGAGGCGCGCAGGAATTCGGGCGCGGGCTGGGCACCGCAACCGGCAAGGACAAAGAGGGCAAAGATCAAGCGTTTCATGCCGACAGGTTGCGTTCACAAGGGTTAACGGCCCCTTAACAGGATACAGACGTTCAAGAATCCGGCCCTTTCGGCCGATTTCTGCGGGAATTCCGCCACGCATTTACGACAATCCCGCCAGATTGATCGCATTTGCCTTAAATTTGCCCCAATTGCCCCACGTTGTCCGATCCGAGGCAATCCGCACCCGGAAACGGGGCGGCAAAAACGGTCCGACCGGGCATCAGACCACGGCGGACAGGCAGAGCAGAAAGACCGGGCGGTGGCGACCTATACGGGCACATCGGGGAACAACACCCTTTCGGGCGGCAATCAGGCCGACCAGCTTTATGGCCTTGCGGGCAACGATTCCCTCAATGGTGGCGGGAATTCCGACGCGCTGTTCGGCGGCGACGGCAATGACACGCTGATCGGCGGCTCCGGGGGCGATTCGCTTTACGGCGGCGCCGGAACGGACGTGGCCAGCTATGCCGCCTCCAGCGCGGCGGTGCATGTCAACCTTGCCACGGGTGTTGGGTCGGGCGGGCACGCGGCCGGCGACGTTCTGGAGGAAATCGAGAACCTGATCGGCTCAAGCTATGCCGACACGCTGACCGGCGATGGCGGGGCGAACCTGATCGACGGGGGTGCTGGCAACGATGTCATGGCGGGCGGCGGCGGGGCCGACACGCTGATCGGCGGCACCGGAACCGACACCGCCGATTATTCCGCTTCGGCCGCGGGAGTGACGATCAATCTTGACACCGGCACGGGCCTTGGCGGCGATGCCGAAGGCGACGTTCTGAGCCAGATCGAGAACCTGCTGGGCACCAGCTATGCTGACCTTCTGACGGGCGACGGCAATGCCAACAGCCTGACCGGCGGCGCGGGCGAGGACAGCCTGTTCGGCGGCGCGGGCAGCGACAGCCTGTTCGGCGGCGACGGCAACGACCTGTTGCAGGGCGGCGCCGGATCAGACCGGCTGGAGGGCGGGGCCGGGATCGACACCGTCGACTATTCCGATTCGACCGCAGCGGTGAACGTCAATCTGGGCAGCGGAAGCGGCTCGGGCGGAACGGCTGCAGGCGACACGATCGTCGCGGTCGAGAACATCTTCGGCTCGATCTACAACGATTCGCTTTATGGCAGCGCAGGCGGCAATTTCCTCTCTGGCGGTGCCGGCAACGACTATATCGAAACCGGAGACGGCGATGATACCCTTGCCGGCGGCGCGGGGCGCGACACGCTTTACGGCGGTCAGGGGATGGACTTCCTCGACTACAGCGGCTCGAACGCGGCGGTGTCGATCAACCTTGCCACCAACACCGCCTCGGGCGGTCATGCCACGGGCGACGTTCTGTCCGGTGTGGACGGGATCTTCGGGTCGGCCTTTGACGACACGCTGATCGGCTTCGACAATTTCGGCCTGACGGGCGATGTCTATACCAACATCTTCTTCGGCGGTGGCGGCAATGACTATATTGACGCCGGGGCCGGTAACGATGTGCTTTCGGGCGATGAGGGCAACGACACCGTCATCGCGGGCGCGGGCGACGACACGGCCTCGGGTGGGGTGGGTAACGATGCCGTCTATGGCGGCACAGGCAACGACATCGCAACCGGCGGCGAGGGCAATGATTCGGTCTATGGCGGGACCGGCAATGACAGCCTGACGGGCGATGCGGGCGATGACCTGCTGGATGGGGATCTCGGCAATGACACGCTGCAGGGCGGCGAGGGCAACGACGCGCTGTATGGCGGCGCTGGCAACGACACGCTGGAAGGCGGCGCGGGCAATGACCTGATCTCGGGCGGCGCGGGTGGCGATCTGCTGGTGGGCGGCGCGGGCTCGGATACGTTCATCGGCGGCGTCGGCGATACCGTCATCGGCGGGGCGGGCGACAATGACGTCCTTGACCTGTCGGGTGCCGGCCCCTACCGCATCCTCCGCGATCCGAACGACCCGATGTCGGGCACGGTGCAGTTCCTGGATTCTTTTGGAAATGTCATCGGCACGCTGGTCTTTTCCGGCATCGAGACGGGCGTTGCCTGCTTTACCCCCGGCGCCATGGTGCAAACCGCCTCGGGCCCGCGCGCGATCGAGACGTTGGAGCCCGGCGATCTGGTGATGACGCGCGACCGCGGCCTGCAGCCCATCCGCTGGATCGGCCAACGCCACTTTGCGGCGGAAGAATTGCAGGCCGATGCCGGGCTGCAGCCGATCCTGTTCCGCAAGGGCGCGCTGGGGCCGAACCTGCCCAACCGCGACATGATGATGTCGCGCCAGCATTGCATGCTGGTCAAAGGGCCAAGGGCCGAGCTGTATTTCGGCGAGGATGAGGTGCTGGTGCGCGCGCTGCACATGGCCGGCCAGCCCGGCATTGTGCCCGCGCTGGTGCAGGGGGTGACCTATATCCACCTGATGTTCGACCATCACGAGGTGATCTGCGCCGATGGGGTCTGGAGCGAAAGCTTCCAGCCGGCGGCACGCAACATCGGCGGGCTTGAGGACGCGGCCCGGGCCGAATTGTTCAAGGTCTTTGCCGAGATGCCAGAGCCTGCCAATCCCGAGGCCTATCGCGCGGCGCGGCAGATCCTGAAGGCCCATGAGGCACGTCTGCTGCTGGCGCCAGAGGCGCCGCAGCGCAAGGCGGCCTGAGACGCGCCCGGCGGCCTGCTCGTCGAAGCCCGTTCCGGGCACTCCTCGCGAAAGGGCGCGTCAATGCCCCTGCGACAGCATGGCCGACAGGCTGGCGCGGTTGTCGACACCCAGCTTGTGATAGATGGCCTGGGTCTGGTTTCGAATGGTGGCGGGCGCAAGGCCCAGAAGCCGCGCCACCTCCTTGTGGCTGTGGCCATCCGACAGGGCGCGGGCCACCTCGCGCTCACGCGGGGTCAGCGTGTCGATCCGCGTCAACCGGCGCAGCGTCAGCCGGCGCAGCCCCATGCCGTCGCAGCGCGGCGGGCTTTCCACCGTGACCACCAGATCGCGGTCGGGCAGCAGATGCGTGCCGGGGCAGCCGATCAGCCGCGCCAGCTGTTCGGGCAGATGGTCGCCCGTCCAGCGCGGCCAGACCTCGCCGAACTGGGCGCGCAGCGCGCTCAGCCCCAGAAGCCCGATGCCGTTTTCGGAGGCAAGGATCGTCACCCTGCCCGGCCGATCAGGCCGCCCAGGTTCGGCCGAGGTCAGCTTCATCGCCGCCGACAGCTGATCGACGGCGCATTGCAGATAGTCCCGCTCGGCCTCGGTCCAGTTGCGGGCCTGCGCCCCCACCCGATAGGACGAGATGTAGAACGAGGCATGCTCACCATACTGGCCGTGCATCGCTGTCGTCATCCGGTGCAGCCCGAACTTGTCAGACAGGCTGGCCATGCCGTCGGTCTGGCGGGGCTGCTTGCGGTCATAGATCGCCACGCGGCCTGGGTTCTCGATCATGTAGCGTGCCAGAAGGTCCTGATCGGACATGGTGCGCCAATAGTCGTAAAACCCCTCTGGCAGGTTCAACGCGGCATTGGCATGGACCTCGACCCCTTCGGGGCGCAGCTTGGCCCAGCCATACCAGGCGGCGTCAAAGCCGATGGTGCGAGACAGCTCGTCCACCGCCCAGCGCGCAAGGCCTTCCGCATCCTCGTCGCGGGTGCGGTCATTCATCTCGGTGATGAACCGAGAGAAGCTGGCGATGCCAAGCCCCATGTCTCCCCCCTCCTGCCGGGACGTCTACCGCCAGAGCTTTTCGTCGCCCTTGTAGGCTGCCCCCGGCAGTTCGCCCTCTTTCAGAAAGGCATTGAGCACGTTCCGCATGATTCGGGCCACGTTGTTTTCGCCACCATGGCACGGCAGGGCCTGCGACCAGGCGATGGAGCCTGCGGCAAAGCAGGCGCCATGCGCGGGCGTGGTGAAGAAGATCATGTCGCCGCGCACCTGCGCGTCCTGCGTGCCTCCCCGGCCGGGGAAGGCATAGGTGACTTCTTCGCTGACCAGCGGGTAGTTGTCGGAATGGCCGATGGTCGAGGCCATCAGCATGGTATGGGGCGGGGTGCCGAGACCCAGCTCATAGCGGTCAAGCTCCACCCCCCCTGCCCCGCCGCAGGCAAGTCCGAAGTCGCCGATCAGCTCTTCCTCTCCGATGCCGTCAAAGATCCAGGCCACCCGGCGGTGGAAACTGTCGGGCATACGCTCGAACGGCTCGGAGGCGTCCATGCCTTCGGTGGTAAAGCCCAGGCCGACGATCTTTTGCGGCGCCCGGCCGCGGTTGCGCCAAAGGCCCGAGCGCTGGCCGGTCGAGGCAAGATAGCCCTCGCCCGGTTCGGCCTGCCAGGCGCGGCTGCCGCTGTCCAGCTTGCGGACCTCGATGCAGGCCGGTTCCCCCGCGCGCGTGCCCGTCACCCAGTAATAGCCGTTCCCGCCCAGATACATCAAGCGCCCGCCCTGTTTCAGATAGGCCTCGGTCGCGTCCATCATCTCTTCGGAATAATATTCCGGGTGGGTGCCGTTCACCACGCAAGAATAGGGCTTCAGGCAGTCCAGCCCCTCGGCATGCAGGTCGTGGTCGGTGATGAGGTCATAATCATAGCCGGCATGTTCCAGCCACCAGATCAGCGACAGGTCTGCCGGCAGCGCCCAGGGAAAGTTCATCGCGGGCAGGCGGTAGCGCGGGCGCAGGGTGATGATCGGCCGCTTCCACGACGAATAGCAGCAGCCCGCGCCGTCGGTGTGGTGGTCATAGGTCGACAGGCCGAACTCCTCGAGCTTTTTATACTCAAGATCCTCGGCCACGATCACCGGAGTATGCGCGGTGATCGCCTGCGCGATGGGCGCCTCGTAACTCAGGTGTTCGTTGGCATAGGCCAGATAGGTGAAGGTGGGCAGAAGGATGGCCAGCTTTGCCTTGGGCGTCTTGGGCCGCACGATGAAGGGGATGCTGTCCTGCCCGCCCCCGCCCGACACCTTCAGGCAATAGACGCCGGATTTCAGGTCGTCCGGCAGGGTCAGGGAATGGGTCACCTCCCAGCGGCAATCGGTCATGGCGTCGTCGTGGAAATGCACGCCGCCATAGGTCTCGGGCGCAAGGCGATAGCTGTCCTCGCCTTTCCAGTTGAAGCCGGTCATGCAGCGGACGGGGCGGTTGATGCCCTGCATGTGCAGGCCATGCGGCCCGGTGTCGGGAATCGTGTCGCCCACGCCATCGCGCGCCAGGTTCGCGGTCGGGTCCCAATAGGCCAGCAGCCCGTCGCGCGCCGGCGCATCGCCGCGGGCCAGCGCCATCACCTCGTGGCGCGCCAGCGGACGGTCATAGACCCCCGAACGGTCGATCTTGCCGTTGAACAGGAAGGCCCCGTAATGGCCGCGCACCGGGTTGTAGGCCGTGGCCGAAGCCAGCTTGAAGCTGGCCGCGCCCTGCGTCGCCCCCGGCCCGTGGCGCAGGGTTTCCTTGATCCAGCTGTCGCCTTCGAAGGGCACCACGGTGGAAATCCGGCTGTTCCACTGCGTCACGCAGTTGATGACGTGAAGCTGGGCCTGCTTGCTGGCCGCATCATAGCTGGCGGCGACGAAATACCAGCACCGCGGTACCAACGTGATCTCGGTGCGGATTTCATCCACGCCCGCACCATCCCCCAGCCACATCGCCACATGGCCATCAGGATCGATGCCCAGACCAAAGCCCTTTGACCCCTCGATATCCCAGCGGCCAAGGATCTGTTGGCGTTCGGCCTTGGGCAGGGTTGGAAAGACATGGGCGAAAAGCGTAAAGCTCTGCAGCCCATCTAGCCGGCCCTCGGGGTCATCGGCGCGGGCAAAGCTGCCCACCTGGGTGAACTGCCGGCGCACCTTCAGTGTCTTTGGCAGCGCGATGCTGACTGCCTCTTCCACATAGCCCGGGCCTTCGGGGTTTTCATCGCCATGCAGCACGCGCACAAGCTGCGCCTCGACCTCGTCGCGGCCTTCGACCGAGAGCATGAAGTCCACACGGCCGCCAGCGCGGGCGCACATCGGGTCGGCATAGCCGAAAATGCGGGTATTGGTCATCTCAGCTTTCCATCAGGTCGTTCACGCGCAGCAGGAACACGGCGTGATAGGCCTCGTTGATGTCGTAATAGGTGCGGTCGTCGACCAGCCGGGGCGGCGCGCCACGCACCCCCGAAAAGGCCACGATCTTGTAGGCGTGGAACGCCTCGGGCTGGCGCATGATGGCGTATTTGTCGGCCACCTCGCCACGGCGGAAGTGGTTCAGCACCCGGGAAAGGGCATCCGAATGATGGCCAAGCGGGTTCTTGCGGTGTTCCTCGATCAGTTCCGGCGTGATCAGGGCCTTCAGCTTGTCGCGCAGGCGTTTCTGGAACCGGCGATAGTAGATTTCCTGCTTGTCGGCGATTTCGATGGCTTCTTCGGGCATGACTTCACCCCCCTTTTCGGTGCGGCGCGCGCGCGCCTCGGATTTCTTGCGATTGCGCCAGCCGCGGAACTGTTCGCGCGCCCCGGCAAGGCCGTTGTGAAGGAACAGCGTCACGCCCAGCATGATGGCCGCGACCAGAAGGATGCGGATAGGGCCAAGGTTCAAAAGGCCCTTGTCGATCAGCACCACAATGGCCGTGCCGATCACCGCGCCCTCGCTGCGGCCAAGCCCGCCGATGACGATCATGGCAAACAAGAGCATCAGCTGGTCCAGGCTGAACACCTGCGGCGAGATGGAGCCGTAGAACTGCGCGTAAAACGCCCCGATCACCCCCAGCCCGGCAGACGAGATCAGGAACACCCGCATCCGCGCCCGGCGATAGTCGATGCCCACGGCCTCGGCAAAGGCCTCGTCCTCGCGGGCGGTCTGCAACTGCATCCCCAGCCGTTCGGAGTTGACGATGCGGAAGGTCAAAAGCGCCAGAAGAAGGATCACGAAGGCCCCGGCAAAGCCCAAGAGAAGCCCCGGCCTTTGCAGCTGCCAATCGGCGGGAATGAAGCTGCCGACATTGTTGATCGACCCGTTCTGCGGCCCCAGCGGTTTCAGCTGTTGCACGAAAACCCGGCAAATCTCGGCAAAGCCCATGGTCAGCAGGGCATAGTAAAGCCCGTCAAGGCGGGTGGAGGGCAGCGCCAGAAAACCGCCCACCACAAGCCCCGCCAGACCGCCCGCGACAAACATCAGGGGCCAGGGCAGGCCAAGATAGACATTCAGCGCCGCGCTCACATAGGCCCCGATGCCCACGACGGCCAGGGTTGCCAGACTGAAGATGCCTGCCGTGCCGATGATCAGCGTCCAAAGGACGTTGATGGCCGAGAAGATGCAAAAGACCGCCGCGATCATCAGCATCGGGTTCGACAGGAAGGGCGCGGCCAACAGCAGCGCCCCCAGCCCCAGCGCCCACCACAAGGGGCGCTTGTCGGCCAGCATCCGCTCCTGCTCCAGCGTCTTGGCGTTCAGGCGCGACCGCCACTTGAACCAGTGCCGCCGGGTGAAGGGCAGCCGGCGCCGGTGCAGGGGCGCATCGCCCGAGGGGTGCAGGATCACTTCGGCCGGACGCTGGCCGATCTGGTAGAACTTCTTTTCGGTCATTTCCGAACCTCGTCCAGAAGCCCGCCAATGCCACGGGGGCGGATGATCAGAACGATGATGATGAAGAGGAAGGTGGCAAACAGCACATAGCGCTGTCCAAGGAAGGGCAGCGCGCCCACGATCGCCTCAAGAAAGCCGATGATGACGGCCCCCGCCACCGCACCGGGCACCGATCCAAGGCCCCCCAGTAGCGCGATGGTCAGCCCCTTGATAAGCGGCATCGTGCCCGAGGTGGGCGAGACAAAGATGGTCTGGCTGAGCAGCACCGCCGCCAGCCCGGCCAGCGCGCCGGTCAGCATGGTGACGGGCAGCGCCGTCCAGCGCACGGAAATCCCTGACAGAACCGCGCCTTCGGGGTTCTGCATCATGGCGCGGATCTCCAGCCCCTTGCGGCTGACCTTCAGCCACAAGAGGACCAGCCCCAGAATGACAACCGTCGCCACGATCGCGCCGATCTGGTCATAACGGGCCGACAATGGGCCGATGTCCAGCTTGCCGGTGCCGAAAATCTTGGGCAGGTTTTTCTGCTTTGGCCCGAAATACCACAAGAGAAGCTGCACCGTGGCCAGATTGATCGCCAAGGTCACGATCAGGCTGCGGACGGGGAAATTCGGCTTGTCGTGGATGGGCAGGAAAGCCAGCAAATAGATCAGCGCCCCGAACAGCGCCCCGACCGCCGCCCCGGTTGTCAGCGTCACGCCCGCCATGGCGGCCGTGCCCATGGCCGTCTTGCCAAAGGCTGCCAGAAGGATGGGTTTCATCAGATCGGCCACCGCCCAGGCCGCATAACCCGAGACGGCAAAGGTCGCGCCATGGGCCATGTTGATCATGCCGATGGATGACCAAAGCAGCGAGATGCCGATGGCCATCAGGCCATAGATCGCGGCCAGATTCAGCCCGTGAACGAGGGTGACGAAAATATCCATCAGTGCAAACTCACATGGCCAACGTCGCCGCGGATGCGGCCTGCGTGCATGCCGACCATGCGGTCGACCCGGCCCGACAAGAGGGCCACGTTCTGCTCGGCAATCACCATGGCGCGGCCGTCCTTCGGCAGGGCGAAAAGCGCCTCGATGACGGATGCGCTGATCTTTGGCGCAAGGCCAAGCGAGGGCTCGTCGATCAGGTAAAGCGAGGCCTCCACCATCAGCGCCCTGCCGACCGAGACCATCCGCCGCTCGCCGCCCGACAGGCGACCGACCAGCGCGTGTTCCAGTTTCCGCAAGGGCGGAAAGATGTCGAACACCATGTCGCGCCGGGCCTTGCGGTCGCGCCAGGCTTTCGGGGTATAGGCCCCGCAATCCAGATGCTGCGCCACGGTCAGGCCCGGGAAAATCGCGTCGCCCTGCGGCGTCATCGCCAGCCCAGCCCGCACGATGCCCGGCGTCTTGCGCCCCGGCCCCGTGCTGCGGCTACCGCCGATCTCTTGCCCGTTCAACAGGATCGACCCGGACTGCCAGCCGACCAGACTGGAGATGGCCCGGAACAGCGTGGTCTTGCCGTGGCCGTTCAGGCCCACCAGCCCCACGCGCTCGCCCTCGGCGACCTTGAAATCGATCTCGTGCAGCACCCGCAAGGGGCCATAGCCGGCGGTCAGGCCGGTGACTTTCAAAACCTCGGCCCCTGATCTAGCCATGCGCGGGCTCCTCGAAATAGGCGGCCAGAACGCGCGGGTTTTCAAAGACCTCACGCGGGGTGCCCGTGGCGATCACCTCGCCCATGTCCAGAACAACCGCCCGGTCGGCGATGGCAGAAAGCAGCTCCAGCCGGTGTTCGATCAGGATCGCCGCAATGTGGTATTCATCGACCAGACGGCGGATGATGAGGTCCAGCTCGTCGATCTCGGAATTGATGAGGCCCGAGGCCGGTTCATCCAGAAGCAGAACCTTGGGCTTGCGCATCAAGAGGCAGGCCAAAAGCAGCTTGCGCCGGTCAAACGTGTCCAGACTGCCCGCAAGACGGTCCCAGGGCTGGCGCAGGTTGGCCAGATGGCAGGCCCATTCGGCCTCCATCCGGGTCTTGAAGGGTTTGTAGGCATAGCGCGCCGCGCGCAGGGTTTCGCCAATGGTCAGGGCGCCGGGGACGACCGGGCTTTGATAGGTGCGCGCCAGCCCGGCGCGCGCCCGGTCGTGCACCACCATGGCGGTGATGTCACGCCCCTCCATGAACACCTGCCCGGCGCTGGCAGTATAGCGCCCGCAGAGGATTTCGAACAAAGAGGTCTTGCCGGCCCCGTTCGGGCCGACAAGACCCAGCACCTCGCCGGGGGATACGGCGAGAGACACATCCTTGAGGATCGCCCGGGTGCCAAAGGATATGCCAATCCCCCGGCAGCCGAAGATGCCTTGCGTTTCCATCATCGAAATCCCCTGAGGCGTCCGATTACATCCAGGGTGCCGGCCGCATGTCGGCCTGCTTCTGCGTGGCGGGCGAGATGATGGTGTGGGCACCATCTTGCACCTGGAAGATCAGATGCGCCTGCCCTGCCTCGGGATCGTCGGTCATGTTGGGATAGCTGATCGGGGTCTGCTCGGCATTGGCGAAGGTGTAGGTGCCGCAGACGCCGCGATGGGTGATCGCCTTGATCGCCTTGCCCACGCCGTCAAAATCCGACGGATCGACGGTTTTCCAGACCTCGGCCAGGATGTGGATCGAATCATACCCCGACCCGGTATAGACCATCCCCATCGTGCCGGGGTATTTGGCCTGATAGGCCGCGCGGAAGGCCATGCCCTTTTCATCGGCATAAACCCCGATGACAGAACCCCAGACAAAGCCTTCGGCGGCGTCGCCCGCCAGATCCAGGAATTCCGGCTGGGAGGGGCCGTATTGCAGATAGACCAAGGCGCCCGGAACCGGGTCCAGTACATAGGCCTGGGCGAAAGACGCCAGTTCGGCGGCAACCCAGTGGTCGATCATGATGGCGCCGCAATCGGCCTCTTTCAGCGCCTGAATGACCGGGGTCCAGTCGGCAACCGGGAATTGAATGTCGGTGATCGGGCCTTGCTCCCACTCACCGCCGCTTGCCGCAATCGCGGCCTGCGTGGCCTTCGAGATCACCTGGGTATAGCCGATCTGTTCCTGAACGATATGGACCTTGTTGTTCTTCGGGGTCCAACCAGCGGCCTTCTGGTTCGACAGGAATTTCACGAAACCAGCGCCGTAATAGGTCTCGGCCACATCGATCTGGAAGATGTTGCGGTATTTCTGCGGGTCGGATTTCACCAGATCAAGGCTGGCCTGGGAGGTATTGCCATGCAGGTAGGGCACGCCGGTGGTGGCGGCCACGTCCATTGCAGGCTGCGGAATGATGGCAAAGGAATGGGCCAGCGCGTGGACACCCTGCTCGACCAGGTTCTGGAAGGCGGCAACCGTGCCTTCGGGCGTCAGCAGGTCGATGTCCACCACGCGGGTTTCCAGCATGCGGCCATTGACGCCGCCCGCCGCGTTGATCTCTTCGACGGCCATGGTGACACCGTTCAGCCAGTCGGCCTGATCGGCCACACCGACGGGGCCAGACTGCGCGGTGGGCACCCCGATCAGGATCGGGTCGGCCGCAAAGGCCGGGGCTGACATCGACGCCGCGGCAACGGTGGCGGCCGAAGTCATCAGAAAGCGACGACGGTTGAGGGTAATCATGCATTCCTCCCTTGGTGTTTTTCCCAAGAGGAGGACAAAGCGTCGCACCTGTCCATGGTGCAAATGCACTAACGCACCCGGCGGATCGGGGGGCTTCTTGATAAGAAACTTCAACAATTTCAGAAACTTGTCTGGTTTAATCCCGCAAGAAACTCCCACGGGTCAGCCCAGATGCATCGCGGGTCACAACCACCCTGCCCGCGCCTTTTCCCCGGTGGTCCGGACTTTGGATCGACGACGTCGTTCCGGGATCGGGAGGGGCCCATCGCCCCGCCCCCCGGCCCTTACCAGTTGGTCTGCCCCCAGGAGATGGCATTCACCTCCAGCTTGACGGGGCTGGATGGCGCGGGCCCTGTCACCGGCTGCGCGGGTGCCGTCGGGTTGCCAACACGCCAAAGCGTAATGCCCTGGTCGGGTTTTGGAATGTTCAGATCAATGCCCATGCAATGTCTCCGTTTCCTGTGATTTCCCCGGCAGTCCGCCGGGCAAGCTGTGGGCGATGTTTGCCCAAGGCCCCGGCAAAGGCCCTTGAACACCTGGCGCGCCTGTCAGCGCGACAGGGTGTCCACCGGAAAGGCCGTGGTGAATTTCATCCGCTCCATGGCGAAATGGCTGGTCACCGTCTTGATCGGCACGGTCTCGGTGAGGCGTTTGTAAAGCCGGTCGAAGGACTGCATGTCGGCCACAGCGACGCGCAACAGGTAGTCAATCTCTCCGGCCATCCGGTAGACTTCCATGATCTCCGGGATCGCCTCGATCGCCGCCGAAAAGGCATCGCGCCATTCGACCGCATGGTCGGGCGCCTCGATGCCGACAAAGACGGTCAGACCGCAGCCCAACTTTGTCGGATCGGCCAAGGCCACCCGCCCCAAAACTACGCCCGTTGCCTCGAGCCTCTGGATTCGCTTCCAGCAAGGCGTTTGTGACAAGCCGACCTTGTCGGCGATCTGGGCGATGGGCAGCGTTGAATCGCGCATCAGTTCGGCAACGATCTTGCGGTCGATCAGGTCAAGCTCGGTCACGGGTCAGCAGCCTTTCCAGCCCGTTTGGTGGGCTTGCATCCCAGAATGCACCAAATCAAAATAAAGTCTATAGCCTTTATCGTGTATTGACCCGCGCGAGCCCTCCTCTCGGCCCGGCAGATGAAAGACCGGGGACAAAGAACACAACACTCTGTTATAATTGAAGTTTTACCTTCACTGGCATTTGTCCTCCGACTGGGGTGGAGAATTTTCTTCTCTAAACACGACAATATTTAGCGTGAATTTTTCCTTGCAATACTCGACTAGTCCCGTCGATATTATAAATATTAGAGGCGCTGCCCTGCCTGACAACGAAGGAGACAGAGATGACCATAGCCCTTCCCCTTGACCCCCGCGGGTCGGCCGGAATGTCGATGCCGGGCGTCGCCGTCACCCTGCTGCCCCAGGGCCGCGATGCAACGGCTGCAGACAGTCCGGCCCGGCCGGATCGGCGTGGCCAGCCGCAAACCGTAGGGCCGCTTACCCTTCAAAGCCGACCGGCCGCCCCGACCAGGGTCCGAGATCAACAGGAGAATGCCGTGCTTGCCACCATTACCCTTGCCGGAACCATCACGGCGCAAGGCCCCGTCGTCGACTCGCATGCGGATGGGCGCGTCACCATCGCCGACGGCCTGCTGCGCCTGACCGGCCGACCGATCGGCCGGGCCTTGCGGGCCACCCTTTCGGTTCTGGGCATCGGACTGATGGCGCTTGGCGCCGCGCCGTCGAAGGTGCAGGCCGAGACGCTGTTGAACGTCAGCTATGACCCGACCCGCGAACTTTACCGCGAACTGAACGAGGCTTTCGTCGCCCATTGGACGGCGCAGGGCAACCCGACGCCCCAGATTGAGGTCAGCCATGGCGGCTCGGGCTCTCAGGCGCGTGCGGTGATCGACGGGCTTGAGGCCCAGGTGGTGACCCTGGCGCTGGCCAGCGACATCGACAAGATCGCCGAAGCGGGCAAGCTGCCAGCGGACTGGCAGGCCAAACGCCCGCACAACTCTTCGCCCTACACCTCGACCATCGTGTTCCTGGTGCGTGAAGGCAATCCCAAGGGGATCAAGGACTGGGGCGATCTGGTGGCCGATGGCGTGCAGGTCATCACGCCCAATCCCAAGACCAGCGGCGGGGCGCGCTGGAACTATCTGGCCGCCTGGGCCTGGGCCGAAAAGAACGGTCAGGACCCCAAGGAGTTCGTCGGCAAGCTGTTCAGGAACGTGCCTGTGCTGGATTCCGGGGCGCGCGGCGCGACCACGACCTTTGCCCAGCGCGGGATCGGGGATGTGCTGCTGGCCTGGGAAAACGAGGCCTATCTGACGCTGAAGGAAATCGGCGAGGATCAGTTCGACATCGTGGTTCCCACCGTGTCGGTTCTGGCCGAACCGCCCGTTGCGCTGGTTGAAGGCAACCTCAAGACCGATGACCAACGCAAGCTGGCCGAGGCCTATCTGGACTTCCTCTATGCGCCCGAAGGGCAGGCGCTGGCCTTCAAGCACTACTACCGCGCCTGGGATACCTCCAAGGCCGCGCCCGAGGATGTTGCCCGCTTTCCGAAACTGGACCTGGTGGACATCGCCAGCTTTGGCGGCTGGGCCAAGGTGCAGCCCGAGCATTTTGGCGATGGTGGCATCTTCGATCAGATCTATGTGCCGAAATGACAAGGCCCTTCATCCACCGCTCCCCCATGCCCGGACTTTCGCTCAGCATGGGGATCACCCTGACGATGCTTTGCCTCGTCGTCCTGCTTCCCATCGGCGCCCTTCTGTGGAAGGGCGCCAGTTTTGGCCTTCCGGGGATCTGGGACACCGTCAACCGCGAGCGCGTCTGGGCCGCCCTGTTCCTGTCGTTCCGGCTTTCCTTGTTTGCGGCGCTGTTCAATCTGGTGTTCGGCGTTCTGTTGGCCTGGGTTCTGGTGCGCTACCGCTTTCCGGGCCGCCGCATCCTTGATGCCGCCGTTGATCTGCCCTTTGCCCTGCCCACCGCCGTGGCCGGCATTTCCTTGACGGCGCTTTATGCGCCCAATGGCGTTCTGGGCCATCTGGCCGGCGAAATCGGCTGGCGGATTGCCTATACGCAATGGGGAATCTTCATCGCGCTGGTCTTTGTCGGCCTGCCCTTCGTCACCCGCACCGTGCAACCCGTCATCGAGGAAATCGAGCGCGAGGTCGAAGAGGCCAGCGCCAGCCTTGGCGCCAGCCGCCTGCACACGATCCGTCGCGTCATCCTGCCCATGCTGACCCCGGCCGCGCTGACGGGCTTTGCCCTGGCGCTGGCACGGGCGGTTGGGGAATACGGGTCGGTCATCTTCATTGCCGGAAACATCCCCCTGGTGACCGAAATCGCCCCGCTCCTCATCATCATCCAGCTTGAGGAGTTCAACTATGACGCCGCGGCCGCCATCGGCATTGCCATGCTGCTGACAAGCTTTGCGATGCTTTTGGTCATCAACCTGATCCAGGTCTGGAGCCGCCGGAGGATTGGCTATGTCTGACATGTCCCTGACAAGAACTGCCCGCTTCCGCTCGGCAACCGACGAAAGCCCGGCCACCCGCTGGACATTGATCGCGCTCGCCGTCGCCGGCCTTGCGATCCTGGTCTTTGCGCCCCTGATCGCGGTCTTTGCCGAGGCCCTGGCCGATGGCGTGGCCGCGTCGCTGAAAAGCCTTGCCTCGCCCGATGCCCGCGATGCCATCCGCCTGACATTGACCATCGCCGCCATTTCGGTGCCCCTGAACGCCGCCTTCGGCATCGCGGCGGCCTGGTTCATCACCAAGTTCGATTTTCGCGGCAAGGCCTTTCTCATCACCCTGATCGACCTGCCCTTCTCGGTCAGCCCCGTGGTCGCGGGTCTGTGCATCGTGCTGATGTTCGGTGCGAATTCCGCGCTGGGCGGCTGGCTGGTGGCACAAGGCCATCCCATTGTCTTTGCCTTGCCGGGCATCATCCTGGCGACGTTGTTCGTGACCTTCCCCTT
The DNA here is from genome assembly GCA_023254015.1 of Paracoccaceae bacterium. Lineage (GTDB taxonomy): Bacteria > Pseudomonadota > Alphaproteobacteria > Rhodobacterales > Rhodobacteraceae > Tabrizicola_A. Next base: position 27 of record JALQYS010000185.1, on the reverse strand, counting down.
CGTCGCGCGTGAGCTGATTCCGGTGAT
>JALQYS010000140.1 GCA_023254015.1 Paracoccaceae bacterium | reverse complement strand
ATCCGCCTGCAACGCCACCTCGACCGGCGTCTCTGCCTGCCCGTGCCGCAGGGCGTTTTCCACCAGATTGCGCAAAAGGATCGCAAAGGCATCGGGATCAAGATCGGACCGGACCGCGCGGTCAGGCAGGCGCAACGCGATCTGCCCCGGATGGCCCGCGCGGGCCAGATCCTCGACGATCAGCCGGGCGATGGGGCGCAGGTCTGCCGCCTGATCGCGCCGCAGCCGCGCGCCCTCGGCCCGTGCCAGCTGCAACAGCCGCTCGGACAGCCGGGTCAAACGCTTCAGCGTCGCCTCGATCTCGCCCGCCCGCGCCCTGGCCCCCGCATCGCGCGTCTCGGCCTGCAGGCGCTGGGCCTGCGCGATGGCCCCGGCCAGGGGCGTGCGCAGCTCATGCGCGGCATTGGCGGCAAAGCTGCGTTCGGCCTCGAAGGCGGCGGACAGGCGCGACAGAAGGCCGTTCAGCGTGTCGGCCACCGGGGCAATCTCGGTCGGCAGCGCAGCCGAGGCGACCGGGCTCAGATCGTGCACCCCGCGCAGCGCCAGCCGGTCACGGAACTGCCGCAACGGCGCAAGGCTGGCGCGCAGGGCCAGCATGATGGCCAGAAAGGCCACCGGCAGCACGATCACCAAAGGCAGGCCAAGGCCGATCAGCAACTCGGCCGCCACCTTGGCGCGATGGTCCAGCGGCTCGGCCATGGTGATCCGGATCGTGTCCTGCACCGCAGCGTCGCTATAGATCCGATGCGTCGCGGTCTGGCCAAAGCCAACCCCCGTCCAGGCCGGAAAGACCGCCGGATCCGCAGCATGCGATTGCAGCAGGATACGCCCCTGATCGTCGCGCACGATATAGGTGAAGAACTCGTCATGGTCGCGGATCGCGGCCAGACGCTGGCTGATCCCTTCTTCCTCGCGGTTCAGGATGTCGACCACGGCCAGCGGCAGCAGGCGCTGCGCGGTTTCCTGCAGGGCCGAATCAAAGACCTCTTCGATCTCGGCCCGGGCGATCAGCGCCGTCACCCCGGCCGCGGCGCCCCACAGCAGCATCAGCGCCGCGCCCAGCCACAGCCCGAGCCGCCCTTGCAGGCTGCGCGGCGCCCTCATGCGCGCCCCAGCCGATAGCCAAGACCGCGTTCGGTCTCGATCAGCCCCGCGCCCAGCTTCTTGCGCAGGCGGCTGACATGGACCTCGATCGTGTTGCTTTCGACCTCGGCACCAAAGGCGTAGAGCTTGTCCTCAAGCTGGGCTTTCGACAACAGCTGCCCCGGACGGGCCAGAAAAGCCTCGAACAACGCCCATTCCCGGGCGGTCAGCGTCACTGGGCGGCCGTCGCGGTGGATGCTGCGGGCGGCCAGATCGATCTCCAGCGGGCCGTGGGTGACGATGGGATTGGGGTTTCCGGCATAGCGCCGCGCGACAGACCCGATCCGGGCCGACAGTTCGGCAAGGTCAAAGGGCTTGACCAGATAATCGTCGGCCCCGGCGTTCAGCCCGTCGATCCGGTCGCTGATCTGGTCAAGCGCGGTCAGGATGATGACCGGCGTCACATCGCCGCGCGCGCGCAGGCCGCGCAGAAAGGGCAGGCCGCGGCCATCGGGCAGCATCAGATCCAGAAGCACAAGATCAAAGGCCGCGCCGGCCATGGCATCGCCCGCCGCGTCCAGACGCTGCACCCAGTCGGCCGAATGGCCATCGGCGGCCAGCTGATCGCGCACCGCGGCCCCCAGCACCATGTCATCCTCGATCAGCAAAATCCGCATTGCCCCTGCCGTTCCCTTTGCCGTTTCCGTGCCATACAGCCCCGTCGCCCGTCTTGTCGCCCGTCTTGCGGCCTCTGCCTGACCTCAGGCTGACGCCTGCAGGCGGCGGCCTTCAGGCTGCCGTCAGCTTCGGCGCGCACAAGACCGCAAGATTGGCCTGACCGGAGTGTGGCCCATGCGAAAGACCCTGACAATTCTTGCTTTTGTGGCGGCGCTTCCCGCAGGGGGGGCTCTGGCCGAGGATGACTGCCTTGTGCCCATGGCCGATTGGCAACCGCGTGAGGCGGTGGCCCGGCTTGCGGCCGATCAGGGCTGGACGGTGCGCCGCATCAAGATCGACGATGGCTGCTATGAGGTCGACGGCAAGGATGCCCACGGCCGCGCGATCGAGGCAAAGGTTCACCCGGGCACGCTGCGCATCCTTGAGATGGAATACGAGGATGACAGCCTCGGGACGCGCGGGGGCGACGATGACTGACGCCGCCGCAAACAGCCCCGAACCACGGTCTCACGCGCACCCATCCGCCCGCGGCACCCCGGGCGGAATGTTGCCGTTTGGCGATGCCCTCGCGCGTGTCGGGTCAACCGTCGGGCCAAGCCTTGCCGCCCTTGCGGTTCTGGCGGGGGCCATTCTGGGCGGCTGGACCTATGCGCCCTATGGCTTGCAAACCGGCCTTGGCATCGCCCTTGGCGCCGGCTCGATCGTCGCGATGGGCCTTGCGCTGATCCTTGCCGCCCGCCCGCGCGGGCTTGAGGGGCTGTTCGGCGGGCTGGACCGGATTTACGGGGTTCACAAATGGCTGGGCATCACGGCGCTGGCCATGATGATCGGGCACAACACGCTGGAACCCGAGCTTGAGCGTTTCGTGCGCGAAAGCGGTCTGGGCGATTTTGCCGGCGATCTGGGAGAGCTGGCGCTGAACGGATTCATCGGGCTGATCCTGCTGAGCTGGATCAAGCGCATCCCCTTTACCCGGCTGGAAATTCCCTGGCAGATCTGGCGCTTCACCCACCGGTTCACCGGCCTGTTGTTCGCCATCGCCGCCTTTCACCAACTGGCGATCGACAAACCCGCCGGGATTGCCCCCGCGCTGGGGCTTTACCTGAACGCCTTCAGCCTGGCCGGGCTTGCGGCCTGGCTCTTTACCCAATTCGTCGCGCCCTTCCTGCGCCCGCAAGGCTTTGTTCTGGATCAGCTGCAGCGCCACGGCAGCGCGACCGAGATCACCTTGCGCCCGACCGGCCGCGCCCTGCGCTGGCGTCCCGGCCAGTTCGCCTTTGTCTCGGCCCCCGGCGCGGGCCTGACAGAGGCGCATCCCTTTACCATCGCGTCGGCCCCGGCACCGGATGGCCATGTGCGCTTTGCCATCAAGGCGCTGGGCGACTGGACACGGCGGCTGCCCGATCGGCTGAGACCCGGTCAGCCGCTGCGGGTCGACGGGCCTTATGGCCGGTTCCTGTTCCGCCGCCGGGTGCCGCGTCAGGTCTGGCTGGCCGGCGGCATTGGCATCACGCCCTTTCTGGCCTGGGCCGAGGCGCTGACCGAGGCCGACCGCCAGCAGATCGCGCTGGTCTGGGCCGTGACCACGCCGGACGAGGCCTTTGCCGCCGAACGCCTGCGCGCCATCGCCGCGCGCCATCCGGGCTTTGACCTGCATATTGTGGCCAGCCGCAGCGACGGGCGGCTGACGGCGGAACGGCTGGCGGCGCTGGTGCCCTTCGACATCGCGACGGCCGAGCTGTTCTTCTGCGGCCCGACGGCCTTGCACCGCGCGATTCTCACGGGTCTGCGTGCCATGGGCAAATCCCCCCGGCGCGACCATTGCGAGGCGTTCGAGCTGCGCTGACCCGCGCCCCCCCCCTTGCACGACCTTCCCGCGCCCCACCTTCCCGTGCCCCGGTCCGATGGATCGGGGCAAGGTCATTCCTGACGGCAGGCTGAAGCGAATTTCTTGTCGCCGTCAGCAAGCGATCAGTTGCAGCGGCGAAGGTGCCCCCACTCAGGAAAGGAGTCCCTGTCATGAAATCCACCCTCGCCGTCCTTCTGGCCACGACCGCCGTCATCGGCGCGCTGGGCCTTCCCGCACTTGCCGGTATGCGCGGCACTGGTGATGCGTCCGGCCATTGCGGCGCCGCGGCCTGCGCCGCCGAGATCGGCGATGCCGATCAGACCCTGCCTCTGATCCGCGTCAGCGGTGATGACGATGACGACGAAGGCGGCTGGTTCCGCAAGGGCAAGGGCCGCGACCATGATGACGACGATGATGATGAGGACGATGACGACGACTGCGACGATGATGACTGCCAGGGGGCCAAGGGCAACCCGGCCCCGGCGGGCACCGTCGCACCGCCGGCCAACGGGCTTTTTGGCAGCGGCAAGCCGCCGGTCGCTGTGACCAACTGATCGTCAAGCAGCCTTCCGCGGCCCCCGTTCTGCCGGGCCCGCATGACATAGCAAAGGACCAATCATGAAATCCCTTCTTGCAACGCTTGCCCTGACCACCGCGCTGACCCTGCCGGGCGTCGCCATGGCGCGTCCCGTCACGCTGACCACCACGCTGAACAACTACGGCGGCGACGGCGCCTATCTGGCGCTCTACGTCACCGATCCTTCGGGCGCCTATGTCGGCAGCCTGTGGATGGCCGGCGGCAAGTCGAAATATTACGAACACCTGAGCGACTGGTATGCGGCCACCGGGGGCGATCCGGCGCAGATCAACGGCATCACCGGCGCCAGCGTCGGCGCGGGCCGGTCGCTGGAGATCACGCTGGATCTGGCCGATGCGCTGATTGATGCGGGCTATACGCTGCACATCGACGCCGCGGTCGAGGACATGCGCGACAGCCCGAACGAGATCGCGGTGCCGCTGACTTCGGCGGGCGGGTCGGCCAAGGGCCGCCGCTATATCGCCAGCTTCTCGTATCAGTAAAAGGGACGGTCCGATGATCCGCGCGGTTCACCGCTGGCCGGGGCTTCTGGCCCTGGCCCTTGTGACGGTTCTTGCGCTTAGCGGTGCGGCGCTGTCGGTGTTCCCGGGGGCCGAGCGGCTGGCGGCGCCTGCGCCCGTGGCCGGGCAAACCGTGGCCGATCTGGCCGCACGGGTCGCCGCCCTCCATCCGGGACTGGAAGAGATCCGCCGCGCGCCATCGGGCAAGATCACCGCCTGGTGGTTTCAGGACGGCGTGCCCGGCTCGGCCGTGATCGATCCGGCAAGCGGGGCGGATGTCGGGTCGGCCGATCCGAACGGGGCAGAGCGCTGGTTGACCACGCTGCATCGGTCGCTGTTTCTGGATGATGCCGGGCGGCTGGTGATGGCGGCGGGGGCGGCGGCGATGCTGGTGCTGGCCCTGTCGGGGGCCGCGCTGGTGGCGCGGCGCACCGGCGGCTGGGCGCGCTGGTTCGCCCGGTTGCGCGGGCCTTTGGCCGGGCGGCTGCATGTGGAAATCGCTCGGATTGCCGTGCCGGGCCTGTTGCTGTCGGCGGCCACCGCGCTGTGGATGACCGGCTCGACCTTTGATCTCTTGCCCGATGGTGCGCTGCGTCCGGCTGATCCTGCCGCCGTCAGCGGCCAGACCGGCCTTCCACTGGCCCACATGGCAGCCCTGCGCGCGGTTCCGGTCGACAGCTTGCGCAAGCTTGGCTTTCCCTATGAGGGCGACGCGCAGGATATGTTCACCCTTGAGACCGATGCGGGCACCGGCCTGATCGATCAGGGCACGGGCGAGCTGATTTCCTGGGCCGGTCTGACCGGCTGGCAGACCCTGTCCGAGAGTGTCTACATGCTGCACACCGGGCAGGGCGCGGCGGTGCTGGGGCTGGTCCTTGGCCTGATCGCGCTGGCCGTGCCGGTGATGGGCGTGACCGGCGCGATGATCTGGGCGGCGGGGCGGCGCGGGCGGCCCCGGCTGCGTGGCATGGTCCCGGCGGGCCGCGCGCAGACGGTGATCCTTGTCGGCTCTGAGGGCGGCAGCACCTGGGGCTTTGCCGCAACGCTGGCGCGCGCGCTGCAGGCGGCGGGGCAGGGCGTGCATGTCGCGCCGATGGCGGGATTTGACCCTGCACGGCACCCCCGCGCGGACCGTGTCCTGATCCTTGCCGCCACCTATGGCGAGGGCGAGGCCCCGGCCTCGGCCAAAGGTTTCCTTGACCGGCTGGCCCGCCTGCCCAAGGCCCCGACCGCGCCCTTTGCCGTTCTGGGCCTTGGCGATCGCAGCTTTCCGGCCTATTGCGCCTTTGCGGCCGCGGTCGAGGAGGCCGCCCTTGCCAAGGGGTGGGCGCAGCTTTTGCCGATGGAGACGGTTGACCGCCAGTCGCCGCAGGATTTCGCCCGCTGGGGTCGCGATCTTGGCACCGTTCTGGGCCTGCCGCTGGAGCTGGACCACCAGCCCGCCCGTCCCGCCGCCGAAAGCCTGACCCTGGTCTCGCGCCGCGACTATGGCGAAGAGGTGCAGGCCCCCACCGCGATCCTGCGCTTTGCCTTGCCGAAGGCCCCCCTTTGGGCGCGGCTGACGGGCCGGGGCTTTGCCCGGTTCCAGCCCGGCGATCTTTTGGGCATCCTGCCCGAGGGATCCGCCCTGCCGCGGTTCTATTCGCTGGCCTCGGGCAGCCGGGACGGGTTTGTCGAGATCGTCGTGCGCAAACAGCCCGGCGGCCTGTGTTCCGGCCAGCTTTTGTCGCTGGCGCCGGGGGATCGCGTGCAGGCCTTCCTGCGGCCCAATCCGGGGTTTCACGCCGGGCGGGGCCGGGCGCCGCTGATCCTGATCGGTGCAGGAACCGGCATCGGGCCCTTGGCGGGGATCATCCGCGCCAATGCCCGCCGCCGTCCGGTCCATCTGTTCTTTGGCCTGCGCCATCCCGACAGCGATTTCCTTTACGCCGAGGATCTGGCGGGGTGGCAGGCCGAGGGGCGGCTTTCCAGCCTGTCCACCGCCGTCTCGCGCGGGGCGCGGCCACGATATGTGCAAGATGCGCTACGGGCCGAGGCCACGCTCGTCGCCGCTGCGATTTCAAGGGGGGCCAGGGTCATGGTCTGCGGCGGGCGTGACATGGCGCAAGGCGTGGCCGCAGCGCTCGAGGATATCCTTGCGCCGGTGGGGATGACGCCTGCCATGCTCAAGGTCGGGGGACGCTATGTCGAAGATGTCTACTGAGGTCGTCCGCCACGCGCTGAATGGCCCGACCATGGGCACGCGCTGGAGCGCGCTGTTCTTCGCGGCCTCGGGCTTTGACCCCGGCCCGCTGCAGGCCGCGCTGCAGGCGGCGGTTGCGGCGGTCGATGCCCAGATGTCCACCTGGAACCCGGACAGCGACCTGATGCGGCTGAACGCGGCCCCCGTCGGCAGCTGGACCGCCGTGCCGGCCGATCTGGCCCTCGTGCTGGAGCTTGGGCTGCGGATCGGCCGGGCCTCGGGCGGGGCTTTTGATATCGGGCAGGGTGCTGCGGTGCGGGCCTGGGGCTTTGGCCCCGCCGAGGCCGATCCGCAGGCGATCCGCGCCGCGATGGAGGCGCAGCACCGGCCTGCCTTCGAGCTGCTGCAGATCGACGGCACCCGGGTGCGCAAGACCGGGCCCCTGACGCTGGACCTGAACGGCATCGCCAAGGGCCATGGCACCGACCGGCTGGCCGAGGTCATGCAAGACCACGGCATCACACAGGCCCTTGTCGGCATCGATGGCGAGATGCGCGCCCTTGGCCTGCGCCCCGATGGCCAGCCCTGGACGATCGCGGTCGAGGCCCCCGACCCTGACCGCCGCGCGCCCCAGTCCATTCTGTCGTTGCAGGATGCGGCGGTGGCCACCTCGGGCGATTATCGCCACTGGGTCACGGTTCAGGGCCGCCGCCTGTCGCATACGATGGATCCCGGCCGCGGCGCGCCGCTTCTGGCGTCGCCGGCCTCGGTCACCGTGATCGCGCCTACCTGCGCCGAGGCCGATGCCTGGGCGACGGCGCTGATGGTGGCGGGGGGCGAGGCGGGATCGCAGATGGCCCGGCAGGCCGGACTGGACGCGTTGTTCCTGCTGCGCGATGCGGCAGGGGGCGTGCAAAGCCATGCCGTGGGCCGCCTCTTTGCCGGCAAGACCGCGCCGGCAGTCGGGGGCTGAGCTGTTGGACCAGATTGGGGCGGGGTGCCGCCGTTTCCCGAACGCCTGCCATCCCCCAAGGCCCGCCAGCGGCAGGCGCAGGCCCCATGCCTCAAACTCGCTTTGTGACGAAAAAGGCCTTGGCTTTGGGCTTGAAGCCCATCGTCGTGGTGAACAAAGTCGACAAGCCAGGTGCGAACTGCGACAAAGTGGTCAACGCCGCTTTTGACTTGTTCGACAAACTC
>JALQYS010000098.1 GCA_023254015.1 Paracoccaceae bacterium | reverse complement strand
GCCTACGCGCAGCAGACCCTGATTGCATCAAAATGACCTCGCCCGGGACTCCTCGGTGAGCTCGTGGCCAAAAGCCACAGCCCCGATCCAGCTCCGCGCAACAGCAAAATCAATGGGTCAGGGACGCCGCATACGGAATATCGAGAGCAGAGTCGCCTTGGGGCCGGCCTTGCGGAAACGGTTGTAGATCCGCACCGACGGCTTACCGCAGTCGTCGAGCGCCTCGGCGGAAGCCCTCTCCCTCTTTACGAACCGCAAAGTTCGGCATCGAAGCACTCTCCGAGCGCCGAGCAAAAGCTCTTCCGCCCCGACGCGGCGACACTTGCGAAGCTCGAGGAGCGCTTCTTGGCTCTTCACGGAATGTCGGACGATCCACAAGCCAGAGGCCTTCACTTCGAGCGTCTTCTGGCTGATCTGTTCAACGCTTGGGGAATGAATGCCCGCGGAAGTTTTGCGTTAAAAGGCGAGCAGATCGACGGATCCTTTTTGCACGGGAACTTTACCTATCTGTTGGAGGCAAAGTGGCACCGCGCGAAAACCGATGCAGCCACTCTGCGCGGATTCCAGGGAAAGATCGACGAGCGCAACGAATGGACCCGCGGTCTGTTTGTCAGCTACTCAGGATATGCGCGGGAGTTCGAGGGTATGACCAGAACACCCGTGCCTCTCGACACACTGCTGGCGACGCGCCTGAAGTTGGTCGCCGATCTGCAATCACGGCTCGATGACAAGGCCAAGCAGTTCCTCCTGACACTGCAGGACGGAGAGCCTGACTTTGCTGCGCTCAACCGCCCGCAAGCCGCTGATTTGCCGGCCGTGAAGTGGAAGCTCCTCAATCTGAACAAACTGAAACGCGACAACCCCGAAAAACATGCCGCGCAGCGCGACGCCCTGTTGAAGCTCCTCGGTTAAACCATGCCCCCCTGCAGGGGAGGGGCATTCATCTCCTCAGTCGATGGCTTTGAAAATTTCGTCCGCCTCAGGATGATCCCCGGCGAACTCGTAGAGTCGCAAATAGGCTTCGCCGAGCTGGTCCGACTCGTGCTGAAACGACAGGTGCGAAAGGGCAAACAACGTGGCGATCAGGCCCGCTGCTTCGGCCGAGACCTCGCCCTGGTAGCCGTTCGTTTCGCAAGTGATGCGGAACCGTTTTCCGGTAGCTGGCGAGAGGAACAGGGGTTGGCCCTCCCGTTCATGGAAGTGCCACATACCCCCGGTGTAGTCCTGCGGCGAGAGCCAGGACATGAATTGGAAGACGGCGCGCTCACCTACCAGCATCAGACTGCGACCGAAGAGACCGGGAAAGAACTCCATACGGCGGGCTTCAGGGACGAGGGTGGCGGGCTTGGCGGCGTTGGCTGTCAGGGTCATCGGAAATCCTCCGGTTTAGTGGTAAAGAACGCGCATCGACAGCTCTCTCAAACCGCCTGCGCGCCCCTGAACTCCCCCGCCTCGGCCTCTCGGGATGCAGCCGCCCGGAGTTGAGGGGGGTGACTTTCGGCAATGACCCAGCAGAGGCTACCCCCCTGCCCTGCCTCGCCAGCCAATGAAACTCGATGGGCCGTCATAGGCGGCATGGCGGGTTTCATCGATGACGAAGCCGAAGGGGCCGACCTTGTAGTCCTTGGACGGAACGAGGAAGCGGCGTTCCTCGGCAACCGGGTCACGCCACCCGCCCCGCGTGGCGACGACCTCGGTGAAGCCGGGATGGTGATCCGAATAGATCGCTGAGATCACGACCCAGTCTTCGGCGTGGTCTCGGGCGAAGGCAGCGGCATCGCGGGAGCGGGACTCACCGGTCTGCAGCGCTCGGCCGTGAATCGCCTCCCAGGCATCGGGCCAGCTGTGGCGCAGAGTTTCTTCGGCCTGCCGCCGCTCGAGCCCCGTAAAGAGATCGGGCAGCCGCGCCATGACGGCGGCGGAATGGTCGGGCGCGAAAGTCTTGGGCGCGTGGGTGTAGTAGACCGGGAACTCCACCGCCTGGTCCAGAGGGCGCCAGTGGTGTCGACAGGGGTGATGGCCGGGGCCGTAGCGCGAAAGGTCTGACCGCCGATCAGGGCAAGACTACCGCGTGCGCCCAGCGTGATGACGGCCCCCTTTGCGCCTTTTGCCACCAGTTCCGCAGCGCGCGCCTCGGCACGGTCGGCCTGCGCTTCGGACAACGAGGCGAAGGCGATGGTCAGTCCCTCCACCTCCAGATCCTCCGGTGCTGCATTCACCGATACATCCTGCGACAGGCTGATCCCGTCGCGCGCCAGCACCCGGCGTGCACGGCCGCTATCCTGAAGCCAGCCGATATGAACATGCCGGGCCGCCGACAGCGTGCGCAGGCTGGCGCTGGGAGGCGTCCACCCCGCACAGGCGCCGAAATCCTCGGTCAGGATGGTCCGGTTGCCGTCGGCGGCCACACTCAGGCAGGTGACCGAGGTCGCAAGTGCGCGCCGTTCCACCAGCGCGACATCCACGCCCTTTGCGGCCAGCGTGGCAAGCACCCGGTCGCCATCGGCTTCTCCCGACGGGCCGACCGCACCGCAATAGGCCGAGCGGAGGCCAAGCATCGCGACCTGCACCGCGACGTTGACGGCATTGCCGCCGACCAGATCAGCCGTGACCGCTCCGGTCAGCCGGTCGATGCAGTTGTCGCCAAGGGCTATCAGGTCGAACGCGGTCACCCACGGCCGATGGCTTGGTCGTGCGATTGCACTCGGTCCGCACGGCTGCTTGTATCCTGGCACTCTCCGTAGCTCGGCTTGGCGTTGGCTCCGAGCTCGCGGAGACCAGCGATGATTTGCATGACTGTGTCGACAGTCAGGGTTGCTCGACGAAGCAGGTTTCGGATCGTTTCCAGTGAAGCCCGCCGTGCGTCAAGGAGCTGTTCGTCCTGTAGGAGGGACGCGCGCAGCGCTAGTGCTTCCGCCTTGAGGGAGCGCAGGCGTTCACGCTCTTCCGTGACCTTCGATGCTTTGGCTGCAAGAGCGTCGTGGCTCTGCATTAGCGGACCCAAGTCGATCCCAAACGCATCCCTGATGATCCCTCCGTAGCGGAGAGGGAAGCGTTTCCCGTTCGCTGAACTCTTTCGCTGAAGCAGCCCCGCAGCCTCAAGGCGCCCCAGGCAGCGGCGAAGTGTTCTTTCATCGATGCCGTTTGCGCGCTCTGATAAGGAGGCGTTGGAAGGGAACACAACGGTCAGTTTGCACTGTGTTTCACCAGAGTTGGGGCTCTGATCGCGCGGAAGAAAGCTGATGAGCGCTGTCAGCACGGTGACGTCGTTGCTCGTCAGGTTCAGGTCTTTCCGAAGAACCCGCACCGGCCCCAGAAGCTCGTAGGGGTTAGGGCAGGCAATAGCTGCCTGTTCCGCCAAGGCGGTTCGTGTTTGAGTGACATGTCTCATGGTGTTTCGGAAGAAAAAGCTTCCCCGGTCACCGCGAGCGGTGTTGAACTCGATTCGTTTTGAGGGTATCAATCAGGTGTCGAGACTGATTGAGGCCCTTCGGAAGCACCGCTTTCGGGGGGTCTTTCCTTTTCTAGCCGGTCCTCCTTTCGTTTTCTGCTC
>JALQYS010000052.1 GCA_023254015.1 Paracoccaceae bacterium | reverse complement strand
AATGTGGTGAAGAATGTCGCCCTGTCGGCCGAGGCCTTGACCGGCAAGTATGCCGCTGCCGATCTGACCGGCGATGCCGATCTTGCCAAAGCGCTGAGCGTGGCAGATGCGGGTGAAACCGCCCCGGCGGCAGAGCCAGATCCGACGGCAGCCCCACTGGAATAATCCCGCCGCTCTGGCGCTGCGAAAGGCCCCGGCGGCATTGCCCCGGGGCCTTTGCGCGTCTATCTAGGGGCGATAGAGAAAGGTTGTTCCCATGTCGCATAATCCGATCCGTCCTTGGCGCAACATTGACCGCCGTGTGAGTCGCCAGATTATGGTGGGGAAGGTTCCGGTCGGGGGCGACGCGCCGATTGCGGTGCAAACCATGACCAACACGTTGACCCATGATGTGAAGGCAACGCTGGAACAGATTCAGCGCGCCGCGATTGCCGGGGCCGATATTGTCCGTGTGTCGACGCCGGATGTGGAATCGACGGCGGCCCTGCGGGAGATCTGCCGCGAAAGCCCGGTGCCGATCGTGGCGGATATCCATTTCCACTATAGGCGCGCGATTGAGGCGGCAGAGGCGGGTGCCGCCTGTCTGCGCATCACTCCCGGCAATATCGGGGATGCCAAACGCGTGGCCGAGGTGGTGAAAGCGGCCAAGGATCACGGCTGTTCGATCCGCATCGGGGTGAACGCCGGGTCTTTGGAAAAGCACCTTCTGGACAAATACGGCGAGCCTTGCCCGGATGCGATGGTGGAATCGGGGCTGGATCACATCAAGCTGCTGCAGGATAACGATTTTCACGAATACAAGATATCGGTGAAGGCCTCGGATGTGTTCATGTCGGCCGCCGCTTATCAGCAACTGGCCACCGTGACCGATGCCCCGATCCATCTGGGCATCACCGAGGCGGGGGGGCTGATCTCGGGCACCGTGAAATCGGCCATTGGGCTTGGCAGTCTCTTGTGGTTCGGGATTGGCGATACGATCCGGGTTTCCCTCTCGGCCGATCCGGTGGAAGAGGTGAAGGTCGGGTTCGAAATCCTGAAATCATTGGGCCTGCGCACCCGGGGCGTGCAGATCATCTCCTGCCCCTCTTGTGCACGGCAGGGGTTTGACGTGATCAAGACCGTGGAAATTCTGGAAAAGCGGCTGGAGCATATCAAGACCCCGATCAGCCTGTCGATCATCGGCTGCGTGGTCAACGGCCCGGGCGAGGCCTTGATGACCGACATCGGCTTTACCGGCGGTGGCGCGGGGTCCGGGATGGTCTATCTGGCCGGCAAGCAGGACCACAAGCTGGGCAATGACCAGATGATCGAGCATATCGTCGAACTGGTTGAGGCCCGGGCCGCCGAGATGGAAGCGGCCAAGGCTGAGGCCGAGGCGTAACCCCGGTTACGCCTGCCGCCGAAGCAGCTGCGCGAGACCCAGGGCCGCTGCCCCATAGGTCGCAACACCGAAGAGCAGCGGCAGCGTGGTGCCGTCGAACATCAGCCCGACCGGCACCGCCAGCAGAACCGACGCCACCGTGGCAATCGAGGAGATGACCGAGGTCGCCATGCCCGCCACATGGCCCAGGGGCTCCATCGCCACCGCGTTGATATTGCCCAGCGTCAGGCCCATGGTGGCAAAAAGCACCACCGACCACAGGATATGGGCGTAGAACGCCCCATCGCGCCCAAGAACGCCCGTGGCTGTCAGGGCCAGATAGGCCAGCGTCACCGACAGGAGCACGGCATAGGTCGTCCTAACCATGCCGTGCATGCCGATCCGCATCACCAGCCGGGCGTTCAGGATGGAACCGGACATCGAGGCAACAGCGATCAGGGCAAACCACAGGGGAAAGCTGCCGGCGCGGTCGAAGGTCTGGGCAAAGATGCCCTCCATCGAGGACAGAGTAGCGAACAGCATGCCAAGCGTCAGGGCCTGGGTCAGGATGGACAGCTGCACGATGCGCAGCGACATGACCTCTCGGCAGGCGGTCAGCAAGGGGCCGAAGGCCAGCGGGCGGCGCGCCGCAAGAGGCAGGGTTTCGGGCTGGCGCAGGTGCAGCCAGCTGGCCACCACCAGCGCAAAGCCGATGTAGACCAGAAAGATGGCTTGCCAACCGGCAAGGGCGATCACCCCCTGGCCCATCAGCGGGGCAATGGCGGGCACGACGGTAAAGACCATCATGGCAAAGGACATGATCTGCGCCATCTCGGGGCCTTTGAACATGTCGCGCACCATGGCGATCGTCACCGTTCGCGGCGCGGCGGCCCCAAGGCCCATCACGATACGGGCCACAAGCAGGGTTTCAAGGCTGGGTGCAGCCCAGGCAGCGGCCGAGGCAAGGATATACAGGGCAAAACCCGCCAGGATGGTGGTCTTGCGCCCCAGACTGTCGGACAGGGGGCCTGCAAAGAGCGTGCCCACCCCCATCCCCAGCACGAAGGCGGTCAGGACCAGCTGGGCCTTGTTCGGATCGCTGGGCGACAGCGCCGCCGCGATGGCCGGCAGGGCCGGCAGCATGGCATCGATGGACAGGGCGATGGTGGCGAACAAAAGCGCCAGAAGGGCGATGAATTCGCCGCGCGAAGGAGAGGAGGGCATGGATCACCTGGGGCCACCGCAAAGGCGCGGCAGTGGGGTTTTGCCTTTTGCAGGCGGAAAGGTCCAGAGCAACCCTCCTCGTCGGACATGCGTCCGCTCGTCGGGGGGGCCTGCGTGCGAGGAGGAACGAAGTTCCCGACGAGCCGGGGGTCAGCCCTTGGACTTTTCCACCAACTCGCGGATGACCTGCCCCCAGACCTCGGGCGGCTGCGCGCCGGAGACGACATATTGCTGGGCAATCAGGAAGGTCGGCACGGCGTTCACCCCCTTTTGCCGGGCGTCCTGATCGCGGGCGCGGATGTCGTCGGCATCGGCGTCCGAGGCCAGAAGCCGGGCAACCATGGCGCGGTCCATCCCCGCCTGCGCGGCGATGTCGGCCAGCACGCCCGCGTTGCCGATGTCGCGCCCCTCGCGCCAATAGGCGCGGAACAGGGCCGAGACGACGGCCGTCTGACGCCCCTCAAGCCCCGCCCAGTGAATCAGCCGGTGGGCATCGAGCGTGTTCGGGATGCGCTTGGGCGTGTCGGGGTCGATCTCGGCCCCCGCGGCGCGGCTCATTTCCTTGAGCCGCAGATGGACCTGGGTCAGCTGGTCGGCGCCGAACTTGGCGGCCAGATAGGCGTGCTTGTCCACGCCTTCGCGCGGCATGTCAGGGTTCAGCTGGAACGGGTGCCATTCGATCCGGAACGGATGTTCGGGGTGGGCCTCGAGCGCGCGGTCCAGGTTGGCCTTGCCGATATGGCACCAGGGGCAGATCGGGTCGGAGAAGATATCAAGACGGATCATCGAAACGCTCCTGCAGGAGGGCGCGCAGGGCGCGGCGGTTGAGCTTCATGTTGGCGTTGCGCGGCAGATGGTCAAGGTGGAACCACAGCCGCGGCTGTTTGTAGCGCGCCAGCTGGGCGCTGGCATGGGCGGTCAGGGCGGCCTCGTCGGCATGGCCCAGATGGGCGCAAGCCAGAACCCGGGTGCCGGGGGAGACTTCGACCTCGGTCACGCCGCAATCGGTGACGCCGGGGCAGGTGGCCAGCGCCGCCTCGACCTCTTGCGGGGCCACGCGGAACCCGCCGGGGTTCAGGATATCATCGGCCCGACCGAGATGGCGGAAGGCGCCGTCGGGGCTTTGTTCAACCAGATCGCCGGTGAAGAACCAGTCCCCCTGCAAGCGGCTGGCGGTTTCTTCCGGCGCGTCAAGATAGCCCAGCATCAGCCCCGGATCGTCCCGATGCACGGCCAGGATGCCGGGGCTGCCGGGGGGAAGGGGCTGGCCTGCCTCGTCCAGAACGGCCACGCGGCGGCCGGGCTGAGCAAAGCCGGTGGCCCCCATCGGAGCGGGCCGCGCCGGGCTGCCTGACAGGAAGGTTGAACATTCCGTCATCCCCAGCGCCTCGTGCAGGTCGGTCCCGGTGGTGGCCTGCCATTGGGCGCGCAGGGCAGGGGGCAGGGCCTCGCCCGCGGAAAGACCGTGGCGCAGGCTGGGCAGGGGCGGCAAGGGCGTGGCCTTCAGCATCTGGCGATAGATGCCCGGGGCACCGGCAAGGATGGTCGCACCGTGACGGGCCGCCAGCCGCGCCAGATCGGCGGGCGCGGTTCCGGGGGCGGGCACCAGAGCCGTGGCTCCGACCGTCCAAGGGTCCAGAAGGCCGGTGCCCAGCGTGTAGGTCCAGTTCATCGCGCCGGCATGCATCAGCCGGTCGCCGGCCTGCAGCCCTTCCCAGCCCTGATGCATCATCGCCCGGGCCAAAAGCGCGCGGTGGGCATGCACAACGGGCAGGCTGCGCCCGGATGTGCCCGAGGTAAAGACAATATAGCCCGGCCGGTCGGCATCGCCCAAGGCATAGGGGCAGGGCGGCAGGCCCTGCATCGCCAGAAGGCTTTCGGCGGGCAGCAGGCGGTGGCCGCCCTCGGGCAGGGCGATGCCACCATCGGCGATCACCAGCGCCGGAGCGATCAGGCCGGCCAGCCGGGTCACCTCGGGGACGGTCAGCGCCGCCGCGGTGGGCACCGGCACGAAACCCGCCGCAATGGCGCCCAGATAGGCCAGGGGGAAGCTGGCGGAATTGCCCAGACGCAACAGGATCCGGTCGCCCGGCGCCAGACCCAGCGCCACCAGCCCGCTGCCGATGCCGCGCACGGTCGCCTCAAGGCGGGCAAAGCTCCAGACTTCGGCCCCGTCAGGCCCCAGGATCTCCAGCGCGGGATGATCGCCCAGCCGTTCGGCATGGCGCAGGGCATGGGCGGCAAGGTTGAAGTTGTCCTGTGTCATGTCCGCCTTGCTAACCCGGCAGGCGGGCGTCTTGAAGAGCGAAAATCCCCGCCCCCCGCGATGGATCTGCCAGCCCCTGCCTGCGGGCGGGCTTGAAGCCCGCGCCCTTTCACGCTAGGGCGAAGCCATGTCAAGCGACCCGAAAAAGCTCATCCGGATCGCCCGCGAAAGCGGGGGCACCAGTGCCGTCGAGGCGCTGGACCTTGGGCAGCGCGTGCGCGATCTGCGCAAGGCCAAGGGCTGGACGCTGGAACAGGCCGCCGTGCAGGCCGGTCTGGCGCGGTCGACGCTGTCGAAGATCGAAAACGGCCAGATGTCGCCGACCTATGAGGCGCTGAAAAAGCTGGCGCAGGGCATGGGCATGTCGGTGCCGCAGCTGTTCACCCCGCCGGCCAAACCCCAGGCCACCGCCCGCATGGCGGTGACCAAGATGGGCGAGGGGCAAGGCCATGCCACCACCACCTATGAGCACGAATTGCTGGCCGGCGCCCTGACGCGCAAGCAGATGCTGCCCTATCGGGCGGTGATCCGGGCGCGGTCGATGGACGAGTTTGACGGCTGGGTGCGCCATGACGGCGAGGAATTCCTTTATGTCCTGACCGGCGTGGTGCGGATGTATACCGAATTCTACGAACCCGTCGAACTGCGCCGCGGCGACAGCGCCTATTATGACGCCTCGATGGGGCATAACGTGATTTCGATTTCCGATGACGATGCCACGCTGTTGTGGGTGACCTCGCTGGCCTGAGCCTGCCTGCAGGGCTTGATCCAGATCACGGAAGACCGGGGGCAAATCATTAATCTGGCATGGCGCTTGGGCGGTTTCCGCACCGGCGAAGGGGGGAACATGCGTCTTGCGATCCTGACGGACATTCACGCCAACCGCGAGGCGCTGGAGGCGGTTCTGGCCGATGCCGCGGGGATGCGCATTGATCGCTTTGCCATCCTGGGCGACATCGTGGGCTATGGTCCCGACCCCGACTGGTGCATCGACAAGGTGGCCGATCTGCAGGCCCGGGGCGCGATTACGGTGCGCGGCAACCATGACCGGGCCATCGGCGTGCCGGACGGCGCGCTGAACGCCCAGGCCCGGCGGGTGATCGACTGGACGGTGGATCGCCTCTCGGCGGTGCACAAGGCCTTTCTGTCGGAGCTGCCACTGACGGTGACCGAAGAGGACATGCTGTTCGTGCATGCCAGCGCCAATGATCCGCAGGACTGGATCTATGTCACCAATGAAAACCACGCCATGCCGTCCTTTCGGGTGTCGAAGGCGCGGCTGATCTTTTGCGGCCATGTCCACAAGCCCGCGCTTTACAGCTGCGATCTGTCAGGGCGGGTCATGGGCCATCAGTTCGGCTATGGCACCGGCGTGCCGCTGATCCGGTCGCGACGCTGGCTGGGGGTGATCGGGTCGGTCGGCCAGCCGCGCGATGGATCGGGGCTGGCCTCGTGGTCGGTCATGGACACCGACCGCAATGAGCTGACCTTCCGCCGGGTCGGTTATGACAGCGCCACCACCGCCCGCAAGGTGCGCAGCGCCGGCCTGCCCGAGGCGCTGGCCGCCCGTCTGGTCAAAGGTTTCTGAAAGGACCGTGCCATGCAGATCAAGCCCGCCACCGGACTGGAGATTGACGGCTTTACCTTGGGCGAAAAGCTACATACCGGCGGCTTTGCCACGATCTGGGAAGTGACCCATCCGCTATATCGCACCCCGATGGTCATGAAGGTGCCCACCATTCTGGACGGCTATGACGGCCCCACCATCGTCGGGTTCGAGGTGGAACAGATGATCATGCCGCGGCTGACGGGGCCGCATGTGCCTCGGGTGATGGGGCAGGGCGATTTTTCCCAGATGGCCTATATCGTGACGGAAAAGATCCCCGGCGGCTCGCTTTGGCAGTATTTCAAACGTGCCCCCCTGGCGATTGATGAGTTGATCGAGATGGCCGCACGCATGGCGCAGGCGGTGCATGATCTGCATCGCCAGCACGTCATCCATCTGGATCTGAAGCCCGACAATTTCCTGCAACGCCCGACGGGCGAGATGGTGCTGATCGACTTTGGCCTGTCGCGCCATGACCATCTGCCCGACCTTCTGGCCGAAGAGTTCACCATTCCGATGGGAACCTTCCCCTATATCGCGCCCGAACAGATTCTGCGCCAGCGGGGCGATCTGCGCAGCGATCTTTATGGGCTGGGGGCGATTCTGTATCATCTGGCCACCGGCAAGATGCCCTTTGGCGAACCCGAGACGATCAAGCAGGTGCGCCAGCGGCTCTGGCGCGATCCGGTGCCGCCGCGTGCCTTGCGCACCGAAATCCCCGAATGGCTGCAGGAAATCATCCTGC
>JALQYS010000016.1 GCA_023254015.1 Paracoccaceae bacterium | reverse complement strand
ATTGGATCAAATGTTCGCCTATTACGAGGCGTGATCCAACTATGACTATGAAGTGAAAAGCCCCGGATCATCCGGGGCTTTGTTTTTTAGCTGTTGCGGTGCGCCCGATAGGTGCTGGCATTTGGGCAGAAGGTCATCTCTTCTGCGGATGCACCCGCAGCGAGCGCGGATTTGCAGGCTTTGTTTTCCCCGCAATAGGCACAACGGCGTGCAACCTCGATCTGCTCACCTGACTCGCGCAGGCTATCGGTTTTCACGTCAAAAACGCCTGCCATTTTTTCCATACGGTCGATCTGTTCTTGGGGCATATGAGCGATTTTGCGCATTTCACCACGGGTAAGACCCAGACCGTTCAGGTCATCGACATTCATGTTGTCGACTTCTGCATCGATGCGGGCATGTTCACGGACGCGGTCGATAACTTGAGAAACGAAAGACATTGGGAGGCACTCCAAATTGGGAACTGCGGTCATTTGATTCCAAAGTGGGGAAATAAACTTGATTGGGATCAAATTGGGCGGGATATTGAGCGTCGATCACTCAGATAGGTTCAAAACGTGTCAAATATCCCTGAAGATGCAGAAAAACGGCGCGCTATCGCTCCGGTAATCTGTTACCCAACCGAAACTCTGCCGCGCCCACAGATGGATCTCTATCGCACAGCGCTCGACACGGCTGTTGAAGGGCCTTTGGTCATCGTTCCGCCCCGCGATGCGGCAACGATCCGCGTGCCGGCTGGATCGTTCCTGCGGATCGGCTGCCCCGAGGGACCTCAGGTGGGCGATTTGAACTTGTTCAACGCGAAGAACTTGGAGGAGCGGTTCTATTCAGGGAAAACGCGTGCACTTCACGGCACGCATGTGACCGAAGGCGACCAACTTTGGTCCTGTTTCCCCTATCTGCGCCCCATGGCGACCGTCGTTGAAGATAGCCTCGCGTGGTATGGCGCGGATGAATTTGGTGGGCGTGTGCATGATGTGATCGGCACACGGTGCGATCCTTATACTGGCCGTGCCTTGGGCGGGGATCACTACCACTATTGCTGCCATTCAAACCTAACGCGCGCCTTAGCAGACGATCAAGGCGTGAGCCTGACCGAAGCCGAACCCCGCGTGCACGATGTGTTGAACGTGTTCATGTGCACGGGTTTCACCCGCGATACGGGCCAGTATTTCATGAAGGCCAGCCCTGTGCGCAAAGGTGACCACCTCGATCTCTTTGCCGAGGTTGATCTCTTGGCGGTGCTGAGTGCCTGCCCCGGTGGCGATTGTGGATCGGAACATTCGTCCGATACTGCGGCCTGTTATCCGCTCTCAATGCAGATTTTGACGCCAGCTGATGGGGCGCTGGAGGGGTGGGTGCCGCCACAGGTCAATTCTTATGATCGGACACACGGTCGTTAATCGTTATGTGGGGGCTCCGCCCCCACACCCCCGAGATATTTTTTGCACAAAGGCAGGATCAGAGGTCGCGCAAGAAACGGCGCAGGACCTTTTCCAGTTTCGCAGCGCCTAAGGGGGCCATCGCCTTGGTATGTTCGTGGCTGATAGCCTCGTCGCTCATACCTGCGGCCATATTCGTGATGGTCGAGATGGCAGCGGCGCGAAGGCCTAGGAACCGCGCGAGGATCACCTCGGGCACGGTGGACATGCCGACGGCATCACCACCCAGGATCTTGATGGCGCGGATCTCGGCCGGGGTTTCAAAGGACGGACCGGAATACCAGGCGTAGACGCCCTCAGGCAGAGCGACACCCACGGCTTGTGCGGCGTCGCGCAGGGCGGCACGCAGATCGGGGTCATGCGCCGTGGTCATCGGCACGAAACGGGCGTCGGTCTTTTCGCCGATCAGCGGATTGAGGCCCGAGAAATTGATATGGTCATTCAGCAGCATCAGATCACCCGGGCGGATGTCGGGGCGCAGACTGCCGGCGGCATTGGTCGTAATCAGGCTGCCCGCCCCCAACGCCCGCAAAAGCTCCAGCGCCGGGCGCATGGCGGCCGGGTTGCCGTTTTCATAGTAATGCTCGCGCGCGCCGAATACAGCGACGCGAACCCCTTCCAGCAGGCCGATATGCAGGTGCGGGTTATGGCCCGACACGCCGACATGGGGAAATCCGGGCAGATCGGCGTAGGGAATGGCCACTCCGTCAACCGCATGGGCCAGATGGCCAAGGCCCGAGCCAAGGATGAGGCCCAGTCTGACCGGCGCGGTGCCGGCGCGGGACTGCACAATGTCCAGCAAGGTTTTCATGTCTTTGTCCTGCGTTGACGGCAGCACCGGGGGTTTCACACCCCCGGACCCCCGTGGGATATTTGCGCACAGAGGATGGACCTAGCGTTCTTTCACATAGGGCTCTCCACCTGCGCGGGGAGGGATGGCCTTGCCGACGAAGCCCGCCAGCACCAGCACGGTGAGCACATAAGGCAGGGCGTCCAGCATCGAGACCGGCACCTTGCGGCCGACGACAGATTCCACCACATCCGGCCGCAGCGCGAGTGCCTGGAAGAAGCCAAAGAGCATGGTGGCCCCCAGCGCCTGCCAAGGCCGCCATTTGGCGAAAATGAGGGCGGCGAGCGCGATATAGCCACGGCCCGCCGTCATCTCGCGGCCAAAGCCGGCTTGCAGGGCGGTGGCCATATAGGCGCCTGCGATGCCGCACAGCACGCCGGTGATCATCACGGCAGCAAAGCGCAGCCCCTTGACCGAGACGCCCGCGGTGTCAACCGAGGCGGGGTTTTCCCCCACGGCCCGCAAGCGCAAGCCAAAGCGGGTGCGATAGAGCAGCCACCAGGTGAAGGGCACGAAGGCAAGGGCGGCATAGACCAGGATGGAATGGCCCGAGATCACCTCGTGATAGAGTGGGCCAAGGATCGGCACGCCTTGCAGGCTTTCGGCAAAGGGCAGCGTGATCGGGTTGAACCGCGCGGCCCCTTCCAGCGGCGGGGTGCGCCCGCCCTGACCGAACAGGGCCTGCGCCGTCAGCACCGTGATGCCCGAGGCCAGAAAGTTCAGCGCCACGCCCGAGATCAGCTGATTGCCCCGGAAGGTGATCGAGGCGACGCCATGCAACAGGGCGAAGAGAAGCGACCCGACAATCGCGGCCAGAAGGCCGATCCAGACTGAACCAGTCATGGCGGCGACGGCGCCCGCGCTCATCGCGGCCATCAGCATCTTGCCCTCAAGCCCGATGTCGAAGATTCCCGCGCGCTCGGAATAAAGACCGGCCAGGCAGGCCAGCAACAATGGCGTGCCAAGGCGCAGAGTGGAATCAAGCAGTTGCAGAAGCGTTGCGTAATCCATCACGCGGCTCCTTTCGCGGGGGCGGGGCTGCGGAACAGGGCGAAGATGCGCACCAGCATCATGCGCACCATATAGTCCAGCGCGCCGGTAAACAGGATCACCAGACCCTGCACCACGGTCCTGAGTTCGATCGGGATCTTGGTCCAAAGCCCCAGCTCTGCGCCGCCCTGAAAGAGGAAGCCGAAGAGCACAGCCGCCAGCACCACGCCGACCGGGTGATTGCGCCCCATCAGCGCCACGGCGATGCCGATGAAGCCCGCGCCCGAGGCGGAATTCTGCAGCAGCCGCTCCGCCTCGCCCATGACATTGTTGATCGCCATCAGCCCCGCAAGGCCGCCCGACATCAGCATGGCGATCATGGTGATGCGGAAGGCGTTGATGCCGGCATATTGCGCGGCCGCCCCGGGTTTTCCGAAGGCGCGGATCTGATAGCCCAGCCGGGTGCGCCACAAAAGCGCCCAGACGGCCCAGGCGGCGCCAAGTGCGATCAGGAAGGTGATGTTCGCAGGCACGTCCTTGGTGAAGATCAGGCTGAAGCCAGGAATCTGGTGCAGCGTCGGCAGCTTCGTGACCTCGGGGAAATTCGCTGTGGCCGGGTCCATCTGGCCATCGGGGCGCAGCACGTCGACCAGCATGAACACCATCAGCGAGGCAGCGATATAGTTGAACATGATCGTCGTGATCACGATATGGCTGCCACGCTTTGCCTGCAGATAGGCCGGGATGGCCGCCCAGGCGGCACCGAAGAGGGCGGCGGCCACCGCCGCACCGATAAGGGCCAGCGACCAGTGCGGCCAGGGAAGGAACAGACAGGCCAGGGCCACGCCCAGCCCGCCCAGTTGCGCCTGCCCCTCGCCCCCGATGTTGAACAGGCCCGCATGGAAGGCGACCGTCACTGCCAGCCCGGTAAAGATGAAGCTGGTGGTGTAATAGAGCGTATAGCCCCAGCCATAGGCCGACCCGACCGCGCCAGTCACCATGACGTTCAAGGCCTCCATGGGGTCTTGTCCGATGGCAAGGATCACCAGGGCAGAGATCAGCGCAGCCAGAAGCAGGCTGACAAGGGGAACAAGGGCGACATCAGCCCATTTCGGCAGTCGGTCCATTTCAGGCGGCCTCTCCGTTCATGCCGGCCATCAACAGGCCCAGTTCGCGTTCGTTGGTGGCATCAGGCGCGCGTTCGCCCATGATCTTGCCGTCGAACATCACGGCGATGCGGTCTGACAGGCTCATGATTTCATCGAGCTCCACCGAGACCAGCAGCACCGCCGTGCCGGCATCGCGCAGCGCCACGATCTGTTTGTGGATGAATTCGATCGCGCCGATATCGACACCCCGCGTCGGTTGGCCGATCAGCAGCAGCGCCGGGTTCCGCTCCATCTCGCGGGCAACGACGATCTTTTGCTGGTTGCCGCCCGAAAAGGATTTCGCCGGAAGCGACGGGATCGGCGGGCGCACATCGAAGGTCGCCATCTTCTTTTCGGTGTCGGCAATCAGGGCGGCATTGTCCATGAACAGGGCGTTCTTCTGATAGGCCGGGTCGTTGTGATAGCCCAAGGCCACGTTCTCCCAAGCCGTGAAGTCAAGGATCAGTCCGTGGTGGTGGCGGTCCTCCGGCACATGGGCGATGCCCGCCGCCCGGCGGGATTGGCCATCGGCGCCCTTGCCCGACAGGGGCAGATCGGCGCCTTTCATGGTCACCTTGCCAGTGGCGCGCATCATGCCGCCGAGGGCCGCCAGAAGCTCGGACTGGCCATTGCCGGCAACGCCCGCGATGCCCAGGATCTCGCCGGCGCGGATGTCAAAGCTGATGCCTTTCAGACGTTCCACGCCGTGGTCATCCTTGACCTTCAGATCCTTGACCGACAGCACCACATCGCCGGGCTGGGCCGGTTTCTTTTCGACCTCCAGCAGAACCTTGCGGCCGACCATAAGCTCGGCCAGAGACTCGGGGCTGCTTTCGGCGGTCTTGACCGTGGCCACCATGGTGCCGCGCCGCATGACGCTGACATTGTCGGTCGCCTCCATGATCTCGCGCAGCTTGTGGGTGATGAGGATCACCGTCTTGCCCTGCTCTTTCAGCCCTTTCAGGATGCGGAACAGATGGTCGGCCTCGTCCGGGGTCAGAACGCCCGTGGGCTCGTCCAGGATCAGAATGTCGGCCTGCCGATACAGCGCCTTGAGGATTTCCACCCGCTGCTGATGGCCCACGGACAGATCCTCGATCAGGGCGTCCGGGTCCACATCCAGCTCATATTCGCGGGCAAGATCCGCCAGCACCTTGCGGGCGCGGGAAATCGAGGTGTTGAGCATCGGGCCATCCTCGGCCCCGAGGATCACGTTTTCCAGCACGGTGAAATTCTGCACCAGCTTGAAATGCTGGAACACCATGCC
>JALQYS010000002.1 GCA_023254015.1 Paracoccaceae bacterium | reverse complement strand
CCTGGCGCGAGCTGAACAATGGCCGCACGCTGACCCTGTTTGATCTGGGGCGCATCCCGATGTCGGTGCGCATGGGCTTTGACCGCGTGGCCAAGGCGAAAGGCTGGGGCATCACCGTTGCCGGAAACTCTACCCGCTATCGCCGCCGGGTCACCGTGTTCCAGCGTCTGACGCAGGTGAGCCGGGTTCTGGGCTGGGATGATCGCTTTGTCTATCTGGAGCAAAGCTTCTGGCGGGATGGCGACTGCACGGCCTCGATGCTGTTGCGCTCTGCCTTCATCCGCAAGGGCGGCATGGTGCCCCCGCGCGAGGTGCTTGAGGCGCTGGGTCAGCCGGTGGAAAGCCCGCCGTTGCCTGATTGGGTCAGGGCATGGATTGCGGGCGACGCCGGACGCGCCTGGCCGCCCGAATTGCCCGAAGCGGCCCGCTTGGCTGTCACGTCATAAGCCTTTTACTTGCCAGCCCATCCGGTTTCGGGCCTTATCCCCCAAAAGGGCCGCCAACAGGCCATGGGGGACACGATGATTTCACCGAAAAAGCGCATCTGGGGTTGGTGGTTCTTTGACTGGGCCAGCCAGCCGGTCAACACCCTGCTGATGACCTTCATCTTCGGCCCTTACTTCGCCGAGGTCGCGCGTGGCTATTTCATGGGCACGGGGATGGAGGAAGAGGCGGCCAAGGCTGCGGCGCAAAGTTACTGGGCCTTCGGGCTGTTCCTTGCGTCACTGGCGGTGATGGTCATGGCCCCCATTCTGGGCGCGATTGCCGACGGCACGGGGCGGCGGCTGGTCTGGGTGTGGTTCTTCTCGGCCGTCTATATCGTGTCAAGCTGGGCCTTGTGGTACGTGGCCCCGGGGGGCGAGATTGGCACCCTGCGCTGGGCGATGTTCTTCTTTGGCCTTGCGTTTTTGTCGATGGAATTCGCCACCGTTTTCACAAATGCGCTGATGCCCAGCCTGTCGGGCGAGGATGACATGGGCAAGATTTCCGGCACCGGCTTTGCCTTTGGCTATCTGGGCGGGCTGATCGCGCTGTTCATCATGCTTTTGCTGTTTGCCGAAGGCGACAATGGCACGACCCTGATCGGCCTTGACCCGGCGCTTGGCCTTGATCCCGAAGCGCGCGAGGGCACGCGGGCCGTCGGGCCCTTCTCGGCGATCTGGTATCTGGTCTTCATGGTGCCCTTCTTCCTTTGGGTGAAGGAGCCAAAGATCGCGGCTGGCCGGGTGAACCTTGGCGATGCCATGGGCAGCGTGGCCGATTTCATCCGCGGACTGCGCTTTCGCAAAAGCCTTGCGGCCTATCTTGGATCGTCCCTGTTCTATCGCGATGCGCTGAACGGTCTTTACACCTTCGGCGGCATCTACGCCTCGAACGTGCTGGAATGGCAGGTGACGCAGATCGGCATCTTTGGCATCGTTGGGGGCGCGACGGCGGTGTTTACCAGCTGGCTGGCCGGCAAGATGGACAGCAACCGAGGGCCAAAACCGGTGATCGTCTGGTCGATCGTGGTTCTGCTGATCGTCTGCACCGCCGTCGTCGGCATGGACCGCGAACAGATCTGGGGCATTGCGCTGGACCCGGCCTCGTCGACGCCTGACATCATCTTTTTCATCTGCGGCGCGCTGATTGGCGGGGCGGGGGGGCCTTTGCAGGCCTCAAGCCGCACCATGCTCTTGCGCCACACCACACCCGACCGTGCGACCGAGGCTTTCGGCATGTTCGCGCTTTCGGGCAAGGTGGCCAGTTTTCTGACGCCCGGTCTGGTGGCGGTGGCGACCTGGTTCAGCCAATCGGCAAGAATGGGCATCGCGCCGGTCATCCTGCTTTTCCTCGTCGCGTTGATCCTGCTACTTTGGGTCAACCCGAAAGGTGAGCGTGGATGATTGGTCGATTCCTTTTGATTGCACTTCTTGCGTCGCCCCTGCCCGCAGGGGCCGAGGCTCTGGCCAACCAGCTGTTCGGCGCCAAGGCGACACCCAGCCAGCATGACAGCATGCCCATCGGCTCTTACGCCCGGGGCTGCGCGGCGGGCACCGTAGAGCTGCCCGAAACCGGACCGACCTGGCAGGCGATGCGCCTGTCGCGAGAACGGAATTTCGGGCACCCGATGATGGTGCAATACCTGATGGACCTTTCGGCCCAAGCTGCCGCCATTGGCTGGGGAAAGGGGCTTTATATTGGCGATATCAGCCAGGCGCGTGGCGGGCCGATGACTTCGGGCCATGCCAGCCATCAGATCGGGCTGGATGCCGATATCTGGTGGCTCGCGCCCGACCGGCTGAACCTGAGCCGGTCCGAGCGGGAAGAGATTTCGTCCATCCCCATGCGCTCGGCCGATCAACGGTCGGTGACGGGCAACTGGGGTCCAAAGGCCCGCGCCCTGATCGAGGTCGCCGCCCGAGATCCGCGCGTGGATCGCATCTTTGTCGCCGCCGCGATCAAGATCGAAATCTGCAAGACCGCCACGGCCGCCGACAAGAAATGGCTGCAAAAGCTGCGCCCCGTCGGCGGGCATGACACACATTTCCACGTTCGCCTGAAATGCCCCAAGGGCGCGCGGCTGTGCGAAACACAAAAGCCCACGGTTTCCGAGCTGTCCAAAGGCGGCAATGGCTGCGACGACACGCTGATGTGGTGGGTGACCGATTATCTGAACCCGCCAAAGACTCCGGGCAAGAAAAAGCCCAAGGATGAGGACACGCCGCGCAAGAAGGGGCCGCGCGAGTTCACGATGGCCGATCTGCCCAAGCAATGCCACGACGTTCTCGCCTCGCCCTAGGGCTGCTGTGCCTGCTGCTTTCGGGGTTTCAGGGCAGTGCGCAGGCCAGTGATCCCCCGGGGTTTATCGGGAAATTCGTCTGGGACATGCCGGACGAGGCTTTTGGTGGCTTTTCCGGTATCGAAGTGCAGGACGGCGGCGAAACCTTTTTCGTCTTGGGCGACAAGGCGGTTTTCCTGTCGGGCCGATTTCAACGGGATGGCCAAGGGCGGGTGACGGGCATCAGCGCCGGGGCGATCCGCCCGCTGATCGGCGGCAGAGACCACAAACCTTTGGCCGGGCGGCGGTCCGACAGCGAAGGTCTGGCAATCGACGCGGCCGGCAACGCCTTTGTCTCGTTCGAACACCGCGCTCGGGTGGCGCGTCTGGATCTGGACAGCGGTATCGTGCGGGATCTGAAGCGGCATCCCGATTTTGCCGGCCTGCCCCGGAATGGCGCGCTGGAGGCGCTGGCGGTTGGACCGGACCAGGTGCTTTACGCCCTGCCCGAAGATCCGCCGACCCCCGATTTTCCGGTCTATCGTTGGGCTGATGGCGTCTGGGATACCCGGCTTTCCGTCACCAGACGGGGCACGTTTCTGCCGGTGGCCGCCGACATCGGTCCCGACGGCCGCTTTTACCTGCTGGAGCGTGATTTTCGCGGGATCGGCGGCTTTGCCAACCGACTGCGCCGTTTCGACCTGACCGAGGCCGGTCTTGTCAACGAGGTTACGCTGATTGTCACACCGCTGAGGTGGTATGACAACCTTGAAGGGATGTCGGTCTGGCAAGACACGGCGGGCCGACTGCGCGCGACGATGATTTCGGACGACAATTTCTTTGCCTTGCAGGAAACCCAGATCATCGAGTTTGCCCTGCCCGATTGACCGCCGCCTTGTTCGGCGCTAAAGCCCCCCGTCCCCATGATGGGGCCGTCGACACGACCAAGTCTCCGCGACCTTGTAAAAAACGGAACAGACATGAAAACGCTTCTGCCCGGCATTCTTGCCATGGCTGCCATTGTGGTGGCCTCGAACATCCTCGTGCAATTCCTGCTTGGCCCCTGGCTGACATGGGGTGCCTTCACCTATCCCTTCGCCTTTCTGGTCACTGACCTGACCAACCGCCTGCAAGGCCCCGCCGCCGCCCGACGGGTGGTGCTGGTGGGCTTTGTCGTGGGCGTGATCTGTTCGCTGATCGGCTCGCAGATCATCGGCGACTTTGGCCCGCTGGTCAGCTTCCGCGTGGCCCTTGGTTCGGGCCTGGCCTTCCTTGCGGCGCAACTGACCGACATCGCCGTGTTCAACCGCCTGCGCGCGGGCAGCTGGTGGCGCGCACCTCTGATCTCGACCTTGGTGTCGTCGTCGTTGGATACGGCGATCTTCTTTACCATGGCCTTTTCGGCGGCGCTGACCGCGCTGGAGCCTGCCAATGACGTCTCGTGGGCGGGTGAGATGTTGCCGCTTCTGGGGTTTGGCCCGGTGGTGCCGCTGTGGGTATCGCTGGCCACGGCCGACTGGCTGGTCAAGCTGGCGCTTGCCATCGTTGCCCTGATACCATTCCGGGTGGTTGTTGGAAAACTCACCGCAAGGGTAGCGTAAAACCTTTTGACAAACACAAAATCTGTGTCAGGCTCACCTCATCGGCAACCATTTGAAAGGAGGTGATCCAGTGTCTAGAGTGATATTGGAGAGACGTGTCGGGACAGTCATGGGGGGTGTTTTCTAAGGGCAACCCCTTGGGATACAGACCACTTGATTGGATGATGCTCCTAACTGGCTCATCTCCTTGGATCTCGGAAAGGGTTGCCGCGTGTCGGCAACCCTTTCTCTTTTCCCGCCGTCCCGTTAGCCTGCTCGCATGCTGTGGATCAACGAAACCCTTCACATCGCCGACTGGGAACTGAGCGAAAGCTTCGTACGGTCCTCCGGGCCGGGCGGGCAGAATGTGAACAAGGTGTCCACAGCGGTGGAGTTGCGGTTCGAGGCCGAGCGTTCCCCGCATCTGCCCGCGCCGGTCAAGGTGCGGCTTAAAAAGATCGCCGGCCGCAAGTGGACGCTGGAAGGCGCGATCGTGTTGCAGGTGGAGGACACGCGCAGTCAGGCCCGCAACCGCGAGATTGCCCGGGACCGGCTGGTCGAGATGATCCGCGCCGCACTGGTGGTGCCGAAACGCCGGATCGCGACAAAGCCGACGCTGGGCAGCCAGCGCAGGCGCATCGCGGCCAAGGTTCAGCGCGGCGAGGTCAAATCCTTGCGCGGCAAGGTGGGAGAGGAAGAATGACGGAAACGCAGCTGGAACGCCGCACACGGCTGATGGGGCCGAATGTGCCCACCTTTTACCGGACGCCGCTTCATCTGGTCAAAGGGCAGGGCGTCTGGCTGTGGGATGCCTCGGGCAAGCGCTATCTTGATTGCTACAACAACGTGCCGCATGTCGGCCATTGCCACCCCCGCGTGGTGGAGGCGATCTGCACGCAGGCCGGGCAGTTGAACACCCATACGCGCTATCTGCACGATGGCGTGCTGGACTATATCGAACGCCTGACCGCCACCTTCTGCCACGGCATTTCGCAGGCGATCATGACCTGCACCGGGTCCGAGGCGAATGACATCGCGCTGCGCATGGCGCAGGCGGCCACCGGCAAGACCGGCATCATCGCCACCGATGCCACCTACCACGGCAACACCATGGCGGTCAGCCAGCTTTCCACCCGCAAGCCGCCCATCGGCGGGCGCTGGCCCAATGTGCGGCTTGTGCCCGCGCCCGACAGCCTGCGGCGGCCTGATCCCGACGGGTCAATCTTTGCTGCCCATGTGGCGCAGGCGATTGCCGAGCTGGAGGCGGCGGGCTTTGGCTGCTCGGGCATCCTTCTGTGCCCTATGTTCGCGAATGAGGGCCTGCCAACCCTGCCGCGCGGCTGGCTGGACAAGACCGTGGGTGCAATCCGGGCGGCGGGCGGCATCGTGATCGCCGACGAGGTGCAGCCCGGTTTCGGTCGGGCGGGCAGCCATTTCTGGGGTCACGACAAGCTGGGCTTTGCGCCGGATGTGGTGGTGATGGGCAAGCCCATGGCCAACGGCCACCCCGTCGGCGCTGTGGCCACCCGACCCGATGTCATGGCCACCTTCCGCAACGCCTTTTCCTATTTCAACACCTTTGGCGGCAACCCCGTGTCGGCGGCGGCGGCGCTGGCGGTGCTGGATGTGATCCGCGACGAGGGGTTGCAGGAAAACGCCGCCCGCGTCTCGGCCCATGTGGCGGCGCGCATGGCGGCGCTGCGCCACCCGCTCTTGCGCGACACGCGGGCCAATGGCCTGTTCTTCGGGGCGGAATTTCTGCTGGAGGACGGCCAGCCTGCCACCCGGTTCTGCGCTGATCTGGTCGAAGGCATGGTGGCCCGGGGGGTGCTGATGAACGTCATCGGCGCCGGGCGCAACATCCTGAAAATCCGCCCGCCCATGCCCTTCTCCATCGAAAACGCCGATTTCCTGATGGACCGGCTGGAAGAGGCACTGACTGCCACGCAGGTATCCGCATGATCGAAGCCCTTGCCCTTGAAGCCGCCCGCCACTGGGGCGGCCATTCGCCCCGGCTGATCCGCAACCGCGAAAACGCCGTGTTCGAGGTGACCTTGCCCACCGGCCCCGCCGCGCTGCGCCTGCATCGGATGGGCTATCAGTCAGATGCGGCGATCTGGTCGGAACTGTGGTGGTGCGCCGCCTTGTCGGCCCAAGGGGTGGCCGTGCCCGCCGCCCTGCCCAGCCTGACGGGCGATCTTCTTGTCACCCTGTCGAACGGCCGCAAGGCCAGCGTGATCGCATGGGTCGAGGGCGAGGCGCTGGGCATTGCCGGGCAACCCTTTGACATGCCTTTGCCCCTGTTGCTGGAGCGTCACCACGCGCTGGGCCGGCTGATTGCCGATTTCCACGCCGCCACCGCCCGTCTGACCTTGCCCGCCGAATTCACCCGGCCCCGCTGGGACATTCCGGGTCTGGTCGGCGAAACTCCGTTCTGGGGCCGCTTCTGGGAGCACCCCGAGGCCAGCGCCGAACAGCGCGTCACGCTGCTGCGCGCCCGCGCCTTCCTGCAAGAGGCCTTGCAGGATCACGCGAAAACCGCGCCCATCGTGCCCGTCCACGCGGATGTGCTGCGCGAGAACATCCTTGTGAACGGCAATTCGCTTTCGCTGATCGACTTTGACGATTCGGGATGGGGCCTTGCGCTTTATGATCTTGGCACGGTGCTGTCGCAGAACCTTTATGAACCCGCCTATGGCGACATCCGCGATGCCCTGATGCAGGGCTATGGCACCACCGATACCGCGATGGTCGAGGTGTTCACCCTTGCCCGCACCTGCGCCAGCGTGGGCTGGACCATGCCGCGCCTGCCGCCCGGCGATCCGGTTCACCCGCGGCATCTTGCCCGGGCCTGCATGTGGGCCGAACATGTCATGAACGGACGGTAACAGATTTACAAAAGTTTTGTGAACAGATAGTCGGAACTTCGGAACGCGGGCCTGATCGGCCACTGCCGCCAACGCACTCCGGGGGACTTCATGTTCAAGATCATCAAGGCAATCATGCCGCGGTCGGACAATTTCTTTGACCTGTTCGAGGCGCAGGCGAAGAAGTCGCAAGAGGCCGCCGCGACCTTGCGCGCCATCCTGGACGGGGGCGACAAGATTGCCGACCTTTGCGCGCGCCTGTCCAGCCAGGAGGAAGAGGCGGACCACATCTCGTATGAGGTCATGCAATCCATCCGCCGCAGCTTCATCACGCCCTTTGACCGGTCCGACATCAAGGCTCTGTCCTCGGCGCTGGATGATGCGATCGACCAGATGAACAAGACCGGCAAGACGGTCATGCTGTATGACGTCACCAGCTTTGAGCCGGATATGCGTGCCATGGCAGACCGGATCATCCTTCTGGCCAATATCGTGGCCGAGGCACTGCCACTGATGCGCGACATCGGAGCCAATTCGTCGAAGCTGCATACGCTGATCGGCGAAATCTCGAAGATCGAAGAGCAGTCCGACCAGATGTATGACGCCGGCCTGCGCGCGCTGTTCAAGGGCAAAGCGCAGGAAAACCCGCTGACCTTCATCGTCGGCTCGCAGCTTTACGACCGGCTGGAAAAGGTTTGTGACCGTTTTGAAGACGTGGCTCATGTGATGAGCGACATCGTGATCGAACACGTCTGAGCGGGGCCTTCACCATGGACCCCACCTCGGTCACGCTGCTTTTGGTGTTCCTGATCGGTATTGCCCTGCTGTTTGACCTGCTGAACGGCATGCATGATGCGGCGAACTCTATCGCCACCATCGTTTCAACCCGTGTCCTGTCGCCGTTCTATGCGGTGCTTTGGGCCGCCTTCTTCAACTTTGCCGCCTATTTCATCGGCACCCATTTCGGCTTTGAGGCAAAGGTGGCCTCGACCATCGGCAAGGGGCTGATCAATCCTGACATGGTGAACAACGCCGTGATCTTCGGGGCGCTGATGGGCGCGATCACCTGGAACGTCATTACCTGGCGGCTGGGGATTCCCTCATCCTCCTCGCATGCGCTGGTTGGCGGCATCATCGGCGCGGGTGTGGCCAAGGCGGGGTTCAGCGCCATCGTCTGGGGCGGTCTGTCCAAGACGCTGGTGGCGATCGTCCTGTCGCCCGTGACCGGCTTTGTTCTGGGGATTCTGCTGGTCGTGCTGGTCAGCTGGCTGTTCGTGCGGGCCAATCCCGCCCGCACCGACAGCCTGTTTCGCAAGCTGCAACTGGTCTCCTCGGCGCTTTACTCCATCGGGCACGGGTCGAACGATGCTCAAAAGACGGCCGGGATCATCGCCGTCCTGCTGTTCGCCAATGGCTATTATGAAGAGTTCACGGTGCCGGCCTGGGTGGTGATCAGCTGCTTTACCGTCATGGGGATCGGCACGATGCTGGGCGGCTGGCGGATCGTGCATACCATGGGGTCAAAGATCACCCGGCTGACGCCGATGCAGGGCGCCTGTGCCGAGACGGCCGGCGCGATCACCCTGTTCGGTGCGACGTTTCTGGGCATCCCCGTGTCGACGACCCATACCATCACCTCCTCCATCGTCGGCGTCGGCTCGGCCCGGCGGGTGCATGCGGTGCGTTGGGGGATCGCCGGGCGGATCGTTTGGGCATGGGTCATCACCATCCCGGCCTCTGCTGCGATGGGGTGGCTGTTCTACCTGATCGGTCACCAGTTCATGTAGGCGGGTGCGGGGATCAGACCCGCACCTCTTGGGCCACTTGCTCACCCACGCCAAAGACGCGTTTGTAGCGCGCGATCTCCGCTGCCGGGCCCATGGCCTTGTTGGGGTTGTCCGACAGTTTGACCGTCGGCCGGCCATTGGCCGACACCGCCTTGCAGACCAGACTGAACGGCGCCAGACCGTCGCCCGGGACCAGCCCGCGAAAATCATTGGTCAGGTTGGTACCCCAGCC
Organism: Paracoccaceae bacterium; assembly: GCA_023254015.1. Taxonomy (GTDB): domain Bacteria; phylum Pseudomonadota; class Alphaproteobacteria; order Rhodobacterales; family Rhodobacteraceae; genus Tabrizicola_A. The sequence goes on along the minus strand of JALQYS010000002.1, from coordinate 3,570 downwards.
GAAGGAAACCTTCACCCGGCCGTGAAAGCGGGCATAAAGCGATTCGATCTGCTCCACGTCCAGCCCGTCCGAGAAGATCACCAGCTTCTTGGTCGGATCTTCGCCGCGTTCCTTCCACCAGCGGATGGCGCTTTCCGCCCCCGTGGCCGGATCGCCGCTGTCGATGCGGATGCCGGTCCAGCTGGCCAGCCAATCCGGGGCGTTCTTCAGGAAACCCTCGCTGCCAAAGGTGTCGGGAAGGATGATGCGCAGGTTGCCGTCATGCTCTTCATGCCAGTCGGCCAGAACCTGATAGGGCGCCTGTGCCAGTTCGGCATCGCTGTCGGCCAGCGCGGCATAGACCATGGGCAATTCATGCGCGTTGGTGCCGATCGCCTCGATGTCGCGGCGCATGGCGATCCGGCAATTCGACGTGCCGGTGAACTTTGCCCCCAGCCCTTCCTGCATCGCCTGCACGCACCAGTCCTGCCACAGAAAGCCGTGTCGGCGGCGGGTGCCAAAATCGGCAATCTTCAGGTCGGGGATTGCCCGCAGACGTTCGATCTTTTCCCAAAGCCGGGTCATGGCGCGCGCATAGAGCACTTGCAGTTCGAACTTGCCCATTTCCTTCAGCACCGCGCGGCTGCGCAGTTCCATCAGCACAGCCAGCGCCGGGATTTCCCATAGCATCACCTCTGGCCAGCTGCCCTCGAAGGTCAGCTCATACTGGCCGTCGCGTTTTTCCAGATGATAGGCGGGCAGGCGCAGGCCCTCGAACCACTCCATGAAATCGGGGCGGAACATCTGGCGCTTGCCGTAAAAGGTGTTGCCGCGCAGCCATGTGCTTTCGCCACGCGTGAGCGACAGGGACCGGACATGATCCAGCTGTTCGCGCAGTTCGCCCTCGTCGATCAGATCAGCCAGCCGCACCTTGGTGCTGCGGTTGATCAGCGAGAATTCAACCGTCGTTTCCGGCTTGTTGCGGAAAATGGACTGGCACATCAAAAGCTTGTAGAAGTCCGTATCAATCAGGGACCGGACAATCGGATCGATCTTCCAGTTGTGATTGTGAACGCGCGTGGCAATATCGACCATGGCGGTCCCCTTTCGATTTTCGGCATTTAAGCCGGTCGCGGCGCGAAGGTCAAAGCGATGGCTTCACGCTGCCCAGATCACCCCGGCGGCCTGGGTGAGGGTTCTGGCCTTGGCAAGGCTGCCGTCAAGGTCGATCGCGCGGCAGGCGCCTTCCAGCACCCTCACGCCGTAACCCAGACGCGCGGCATCCAGCGCCGAATAGGCCACGCAATAGTCGGTTGCCAGACCGACCAGTGTCACCGCCCTGATCCCGCGTTCGGTCAGATAACCGTGAAGGCCGGTGGCCGTGGTCTTGTCATTCTCGAAGAAGGCCGAATAGCTGTCGATGTCGGTGCGAAAGCCCTTGCGGATCACCAGTTGCGCCGGATCGGTGTTCAGGGCCGGGTGAAAGGCCGCGCCTGCGGTGCCCTGTACGCAATGGCTGGGCCACAGCACCTGTGGACCATAGGGCATTTCGGTCAGGCTGAAAGGGGCCGCGCCGGGATGGTTGGCCGCGAAAGAGGCGTGGTTGGCCGGATGCCAGTCCTGCGTCAGGACAATGGTCTGAAAGTCGTCCATCAGCCCGTTGATCCGCGCGATGATCTCGTCACCGCCCGCAACGGCAAGCGCGCCCCCGGGGCAGAAATCGTTCTGCACATCGATCACGATCAGGGCTTCATCGGGATTGCGCATGGGGGCCTCCGCTGTCGTTTTCCAAGGGGTAAGGGGCAGGGCGGCCCCGGTCAAGCGGCGAAGGCCGCCGCGACCTCTGGTCCCCTTGCCCGAAAGCCGCGCTTGGCCTATGCCCACCCCATGCTGACCATCGCCGCGCTTTACCACTTCACCCGCTTTGACGACCCGGCCGCCCTGCGCGGCCCGCTTCTGGACCTTTGCGTTGCGCAGGGTGTCAAAGGCTCGCTTCTTCTGGCGCGTGAGGGGGTGAACGGCACCATCGCCGGCCCGCGTGCGGGGATCGATGCTGTGCTGGCCCATCTGCGCGCCCTGCCCGGATGCGCAGGGTTGGAGCACAAGGAAAGCTGGTCCGAAACCATGCCCTTCGGCCGGATGAAGGTAAAGCTGAAGCGTGAGATCGTCACCATGGGTCAGCCCGATGTTGACCCGACGGCACGCGTGGGTAGTTACCTTGACCCGCAGGAATGGAACGCACTGCTGGCATCCGATGACGTTGCGCTGATCGACACTCGCAACGACTATGAGGTGGCCATTGGCACCTTCAAAGGGGCCGTTGACCCCGACATTCGAACTTTCCGTGACTTCCCGCGCTGGTGGCAGGAGAATCGTGCAAGGTTTCAGGGCAAGCGTATTGCAATGTTCTGTACAGGTGGCATTCGCTGCGAAAAATCCACGAACTACCTTTTGGGTCTGGGCGAGAATGAGGTCTATCACCTCAAGGGCGGCATCCTGAAATACCTTGAGGAAGTGCCGCCCGAGCAGTCGCTTTGGGATGGCGAATGTTACGTCTTTGACGGCCGGGTGTCGGTCGGCCACGGCCTTGTGCCTGGCCATTACGACAGTTGCCACGCCTGCCGCCGCCCCCTTTCCCCTGAGGACAAGTTGCGCCCGGAATATGAACGCGGCTGTCAGTGTCACCACTGCGTGACTGAATATACAGAGGATGACCGCGCCCGGTTCCGCGAACGCCAGCGGCAGATGGATCTGGCCGAGGCGCGGGGCGAACGACATTTCGCCGGATAGCCCGCGCCGCGAAGAGTGCCGGGGAACCCGGCTCGATGAGCGTCAGACCGGAAAGATCACATTGGCCTGGCCGGTGCCGGAAGAGGGGAAATATTCTCCGATCAACTCACCTTTTCCTGCATACTTATCCCAACCAAGTGCGCCAAACAGCATGAATGTATCATGCATCGTGCCTTCACCCGAACAATGCACCGCATAGTCCGGCAGCATCTTCAGGAAGGTCGCGATCTCGCCCTTTTGCCACAGCTCCAACACCCGCAGGTCGCATTGCCGGTTGAATTCGCGGCTGATGGTGAAGGTGCCGTTGTTGGCCTCGTACAGCTCGTTTTCCCAGATCTTGTGTGACAAGGATCCCGAGGCAACCAGCAGCACCTTGGAGTCAGACGCCTCCACCGCCCTGCGGATCGCCGCGCCCAGTTTGCGCGACGACTCGAAGGCGTGCACAGTGCAATAGGCCGAGACTGACACCACTTTCAGGTCGCCCTCGGGGTTCATGTAATGCATCGGCACCAGCGTGCCATATTCCAGATCCAGCGTTTCCACCTGATGCGACAGGGTATAGACGCCCATCTCCTGCGCCTTTTCGGCGATCAGATCGCCAAGCGCCGGATTGCCCGGCATGTCATATTCCAAGCCCTGGATGAACTGCGGAAACTCGTGGCTGGTGTAGGTGCCCTTGAACCGGGCGTTCGAATTCACATGATAGCCCGCATTCACCATCCAATGCGTGTCCAGCACCACCACCGTATCGGCCCCCAGCGCCCGTGCCCGGCGGCCAATTTCGCGATGGCCTTCAATGGC
>JALQYS010000594.1 GCA_023254015.1 Paracoccaceae bacterium | reverse complement strand
AGTACCGTGTCCTGCGGCACGACGCCGATTGCGTCATGCAGGCTGACCTGGGTCACGTCGCGCAGGTCCTGCCCGTCGATCAGAACGGCCCCCTTGTTCACGTCGTAAAATCGGAACAGCAAGCGCCCGATGGTCGACTTGCCCGAGCCCGAGGGCCCCACCAGCGCCACCTTGTGACCGGGCCGCACCGTCAGCGAAATGCCCTTCAGGATGGGCCGCGCCGGATCATAGGCGAAGTGCACATCGTCAAACACGATCTCGCCGCCCTTGATGGCCAGCGGTTTCGCACCGGGCTTGTCCACCACCTCGGCCGGTTGGCCCAAAAGGCCGAACATCTGCCCCATGTCCACCAGCGCCTGCCGGATTTCGCGGTAAACCGTGCCAAGGAAGTTCAAAGGCATGGTGATCTGGATCATGTAGGCGTTGACCATGACGAAATCGCCCACCGTCAGAACCCCGGCCTGCACGCCCCGCGCGGCCATGATCATCACGATGACAAGGCCGGTGGTGATGATGAAGGACTGCCCGGCATTCAGGAAGGACAGCGATTGCCCGGTCTTGACGGCGGCCACCTCATAACGCTGCATCGCCACGTCATAGCGCGCGGCCTCGCGTGCCTCGGCGTTGAAATACTTGACGGTTTCGAAATTCAGCAGGCTGTCCACCGCCTTCTGGTTGGCGTCAGTGTCCTGATCGTTCATCTCGCGCCGGATGCGCACCCGCATTTCCGTCACCTTGAAGGTGAAGGCGACATAGATGGCAATGGTGACGACCACGACCACCATGTATTGCCAGCCGAAAAGCAGCGCAAACAGCGCCGAGACCATGGTCAGCTCCAGGATCAGCGGCCCGACCGAAAACAGCATGAAGCGCAACAGGAAGTCGACACCCTTCACCCCGCGTTCGATGATGCGGGACAGGCCCCCGGTCTTGCGGGTGATGTGAAAGCGCAACGAAAGCGCGTGGATGTGGCGAAATGTTTCCAGCGCCAGTTGCCGGATCGCCCGCTGGCCGACGCGTGCAAAGACCGCATCGCGTGCCTCGCCAAAGGCAACCGCGCCCAGCCGAGCCATACCATAGGCCACCGTCAGGCCCACAGCGCCCAGCGTCATCATCCAGACCGGATCATTGGCGGCATCAGCCCCCAAGGCATCGACCGCCAGCTTGTAGAAATAGGGCGTGGTCACCGACACCAACTTGGCCGCCAAGAGCAGCAAAAGCGCCGCCACCACCCGCCGTTTCACCCATCCCTGCCCCGCGGGCCAGAGATAGGGCACCACCCGGGAAATCGTGGCCCAGCCCGAGGCGGAGGGCGCATGCTGGTCGGCAGAGGTGGCGGTGTTGCGGCGCATGGGAAGACTCATGAAAGGCGTTGCGAAGACCTCCCCTAGCGGTTAGACGGCAATAGTTCAATCCTGGATGAACAGTCGAAGCATGACCCGCGCCGCTGCCCTGACCGCCCTGCAGGCCCTTGCCCATGGCGCAAGGCTTGATCTGGTGCGCCTCTTGATGCCGAAAGGGACGGCGGGCCTTGCCGCAGGCGACATAGGCCGGGCGCTGGGCCTTTCCGCCTCGCGCCTGTCGTTCCATCTCTCCACGCTCGAACAGGCCGGCCTGATCCGCGCCCGCAAGGAAGGGCGCCATGTGTTCTATTCGGTCGATGCCGGCGGCATGGGCCAGACGATCGCGTTCCTTATGAACGATTGCTGCAGGGACCACCCCGAGGTGCTGGCCTGCTGCCGCCAAGATCCGCCCCCGACAGCCCCCCCTGCCGAAACCTGCTCCACACAGGACTGACCAACCGCTCATCGAGCCGTTCCGGCACTCTTCGCGGCGCCGACACTTCGTTGGGCCCTGCCTTTCATGCCGGCCCGGATATCCACCGCCTGCCCGCCCCCGGGGCGCCGCCGGGTCAGGACCGGCGCGCGACGACGCGCGGCTCTCGCGCCGGAGGAGCCGCCGTTACGGTTTCGGCACGGTAAAGACCTGCCCGGGATAGATCAGGTCGGGATCCCTGATCTTGTCGCGGTTGGCCTCGAAAACCTGAACATACATCATCCCCTCGCCGAAATTGGCCTTGGCGATGGCCCAAAGGGTAAAGCCCGGCTGCACGGTGATGGTGATTGGCGCGGCCTCTACCTGTGGCGCAGGGTCGGGGCTGGGGGCGGCCGGCTGGGCGGTTTCGGCGATGGCGGGCGTCGCGGGCGCGGGCGGCAGATCGCGCTGGAACGGGGTTTCAAAGCGCGACAGCACCTTGCCCGCCCCGTCCAGCGCATCCAGCCGCAGGCTGTGCACCCCGCCGGCCACATCGGCAAGGCGCGCCTGCCAGTCTCCGGCCCCGTCGGCCAGCAGATCGGCCACCGGCGCATCATCCAGATAAAGCCGCAGCGCCGCGCCGGGTCCAGCCCGGCCCGACAGCAGCACCTCGCCCGCCGCGCCATAGGAAATGCTGTCGATGCTGACCGGCAGATTGGCCGCCTCAGGCCCCTGCAGCACCCGTGCCCCGGTATCCGACACGAGCAGCGCCGCGGGGGGGGCCGGCGCAACCGGCGCCTCGGCAGCGTCGGGGGCCTCCCCCGCCGCCTCCCCCGCCTGTGCCACTTCGGCAACGACCACCGGCCCGATGGCCACGGTCTCCGCGCCGGGCACCTCCTCGCCGCCGGGCTGGAGCAGCGCAAGGCTCAACAGGCGTGGCTGATCCGATGGAGGCAGGGCAAGCAGGGCCGCGAACTGCCCCGCCCCATCCGCCGTGGCCCGACCGATCTCGACCCCGTCCAGCCGCAGGACCACCTCGCCCTGAGGCGCGGCCGTGCCGGCAATGGTGGCCAGCCCCGCCCCATCGACCCGCACCACATCAAAGCGCGGGGGCAGAACGGCCAGCGGGGCGGGCGGTTCGGCAACCGCAGGCGCCTCCGGAACGGCTGTCTCGGCCGGCGCTGTCGCCGCGGATTGCGGAGCGGGTTCCGGGGCAACCTCGCGCTGCCCCCAGAAGGCCCAGATCCCGGCAAGCAGCCCCAGCCCCAGAACCGCCCCTGCCCCGATCACCCCGCCCGACATCCGCGCCATGCCGACCCCTTCCCACTTTCCCTGCGCGGCCTGTGCCCGGCCGCTGCTTTCCTTTGAATGGGAACCCCGTTACATCCCTGAAAGCAACCCCTTTCAGGAGCCGCCATGCCCAGCCCCGCACCTGCCCCCCTTCGGTCAATCTGCGTGTTCTGCGGGGCCCGTTCGGGCCGCAACCCCGCCCATACAACCGCCGCGCGCGCCACGGGGCAGATGATCGCGGCCAACGGCTGGCGGCTGGTGTATGGGGCGGGCGATGTCGGCCTGATGGGAGAGGTGGCGCGCGCCGCGCAAGAGGCGGGCGCGGCGACTTTCGGGGTCATCCCGACCCATCTGATGAAGGCCGAAGTCGGCAAACGCGACCTGACGACCCTTGTCATCACCGAGGACATGCATGAACGCAAGAAGGTGATGTTCATGAACTCCGACGCGGTGGTGGTGCTGCCGGGCGGCGCGGGATCACTGGACGAATTCTTCGAGGTGCTGACCTGGGCGCAGATCGGGCTGCATCGGAAACCGATCTTCCTCCTTAGCCCCGACGGCTATTGGCAACCGCTGATCGCGCTTCTGGATCACATCGTTGTTCAGGGATTCGCCGACCCATCGGTCAGGACGCTGTTCCGGTCGGTGCCGGACGTGGCAACCCTGACCTCCGCCCTGCGCGCCAGCCTGTCCTGACGCAGGCCTTCCAGCGAATAGACCGCCAGCGCCGCCCAGATCATCGCAAAGGCCATGGCATGCCAGCGCGAAAACGGCTCGCCCATGATCCAGACGGCCGAAACCGCCTGCAAGGTCGGGTTCAGATACTGCACCAGCCCCAGCGTCGACAGCCGCACCCGCTGCGCGCCCCAGGAAAACAGGATCAGCGGCAGCCCGGTGATAAGGCCGGTCACCGGCAGCAAGAGCGTGTCATGCAGGTTCGTGCCGAACATCCCGCCGGCCCGGCCCAGCACCAGCCCGCCCGCATGCGCCCAGGCCAGAAGCGCCAGCGCGAAGGGCGCGATGACCAGCACCTCGGCCGTGACCGAAACGCTTGCCGCCGCCTGCAGCTTTTTCTTCAGCAGCATGTAGGGCGCAAAGGAAAAGGCCAGCGCCAACGCCATCCAGGGCGCCACACCCAACCCCCAGGTCAAGACCACCACGGCAAAAGCGGCAAGCCCCACCGCCGCCGCCTGCCCCCGGCTCAGCCGCTCCTTCAGCAGGACGACCCCCATCACCACGGTGACCAGCGGAAAGATGTAATAGCCAAGGCTGGCCTGCACCGCATGGCCCGCCTGAATGGTCCAGATGAACAGGCCCCAGTTCAAGGCGACGATCGCCCCCGCCATCACCACCCGGCCCCGCATCGGCCCACGCAAGAGGGCCATCACCTCGCCGCCGCGCCGTTGCAGCAGCAAGACAGCGCCAAAAAGCACCAGCGTCCAAAGCGACCGATGCGCCAGCACCTCCAGCGGCGGCACATGGGCCATCGCCTTGTAGTAAAGCGTGGCAAAGCCCCAGATCACACAGGCCCCGACGATCGCCACAACGCCCCTTGCCGCCTCGGTCACGAAAGCCCCCGCCAAAACGAAACCGCCGCCCCGGGATGGGACGGCGGCCTTTGGTGTCACAGCGGCAGTTCGCCCGCAAGCCTTACAGCTTGGCCGCGACCGCTTCCCAGTTGACCAGCTTGTCCAGGAAGTTGGTCAGATAGGCCGGACGCTTGTTGCGGAAGTCGATGTAGTAGGAGTGTTCCCACACATCACAGCCCAGCAGCGCGGTCTGGCCAAAGCACAGCGGGTTCACGCCATTCTCGGTCTTGGTGACCTTCAGCGCGCCATCCTTGTCCTTGACCAGCCAGGCCCAGCCCGACCCGAACTGACCCGCGCCGGCAGCGGCGAAATCTTCCTTGAACTTGGCGACCGAGCCAAACGCCTCGACCAGCGCCTTTTCCAGCGCGCCCGGCATCTTCTTGTCCTCGCCCGGCCCCATCACTTCCCAGAACAGGTTGTGGTTCCAATGCTGGCTGGCGTTGTTGAAGATACCGTTCTGCGCCACCGCACCGGCGTTGTAGGTGCCGCGCACGATGTCTTCCAAAGACTTCGATTCCCACTCGGTGCCGGCAATCAGCTTGTTGCCATTGTCGACATAGGCCTTGTGGTGCAGGTCGTGGTGATACTCCAGCGTCTCCTTGGACATGCCAAGCGAGGCCAGCGCGTCATGGGCGTAAGGAAGATCGGGAAGGGTGAAAGCCATGGTCGTCTCCTGTTGGAAAGCTTCGCGTCGCCCCTGAATAAGGGGTCAAGGGACGGGAAGGTCAAGGGTGGATCAGGCTTTTCTGCCCGGCAAAGCCGCCGCGATCGCCGCCCAAAGCACCTCGGTCGGTTCGATGCCGACGGACAGCCGGATGAACCCCGGCGCCACGGCATCGCCCCAGCGTGCCCGCCGCTCACCCGCCGTATGCACCCCGCCAAAACTCGTGGCCTGCTCGATCAGCGGACAGGCCGCCAGAAAAGCCTCCGCCTCCGCCTCATCGGCCAGCTCAAACCCGATCAGAAATCCGCCGTTGACCATCTGCCGCATCGCCACCGCATGGGACGGATCGCCCGCCCGCCCCGGATAACGCAGGCCCCGCACCGCAGGACGGCCCGCCAGCCGCTCGGCAATCACGGCAGCCGAGCTGCACATCCGTGCAAGCCGCAGCTCCAGCGTCTCGATCCCACGATGCACGAGATAGGCCTCGAACGGCCCCGGAACCGATCCCGACTGCCGCCGCCCCTCGCGGATGCGCGCCATGAGGTTGGCATCCCGCCCCGCCACATGGCCAAAGAGCGCATCGGAATGGCCAGCCGGCGCCTTGGTATCCGCCGCAACCACCAGATCAGCCCCAAGATCCAAGGGGCGCTGCAACAGCGGCGTCATCGTGGTGTTGTCGGCAATCACCTTCGCCCCCGCCGCATGGGCGCGCGCCACGACGGCGGCAATGTCAATGACATCCAGCCCCGGGTTCGACGGCGTCTCGACATAGATCACGTCAAAGCCGGTGAAATCCGCCTCAGGCATCTCGGCCGTCGGCACCTCCACCACCTGAACACCGTAAACCGCCAGAAAATCCCGCCCCAACAGCCGCGTCACATAATAACCGTCCGAGGGGATCATCACCTTGGCCCCGGCCCGCAGACAAGCGGTCAGCGCCGCCGAAATCGCGGCCATCCCCGAGGGAAAGGCCACCACCTCCGCCGCCTCAAGGATCGCAAGCTGCGCCTCGACCGCATCCCAGGTCGGCTGGCCCGAGCGGCCATAGACATGTGCCGCCCCTTGCACCTCAGGCAGATGAAAGGTCGTCGCCACGGAAATCACCGGCACCACCGGTTCGCCCACGCCAAGCCCCGCCTTGCGATGATGCAAAACCTGCGCCATCCGCGCCTTGGCGATTTCGTCCATGGTCATCCTCTGTGCTCAAATATCCTGCAGGGGGGTCCGGGGGGACGCAAAGTCCCCCCGGGGTCAGCGCCCTGCGCCTTACTCCAACCTTGCCGGGAACCCCGGCGCGCGCAAGTCCGTGCCCAACAAATCCTCCAGCAGTTTCGCAATCATCGGTGACTGCGCCTCGCCGCCATAGGCCGCCTTGGCCGCGACATAGGTCTGGTTGGTCATCGAGGCGAGGTCCAGCGGCACCCCGAATTCCTTGCCAAAGCCCAGGGCAAAACCCAGATCCTTCAGCGCCAGATCGATGTTGAAGGCGATGTCATAAGACCCGTTCAGGATCAGCGCGCCCTCGGTCTCATGCACGAAGGAATTCCCCGACGACGCCTTGATCGCATGCCAGGCCTGCCCAAGGTCAAGGCCCCCCCGCTTGGCCAGCATCAGCGCCTCGGACGTGGCCTTCAGATGGATGAAGGCCAGCATGTTGGTGATGACCTTGATGATCGAGGAAGACCCCAAAGGCCCCATGTGAAAGATCTTGTCGCCCATGGCCTGCATCGCGCCCAAATGGGTGTCGAAGAGATCCTTGTCCCCGCCCGCCAGCATGGTGATCTTGCCCTGATAGGCCAGATGCACGCCCCCGGTGACCGGTAGTTCCATCATCCGCACGCCCGCCTCGGCGGCCACCGCCGCCAGCGCCAGAACCTCATCGCGTCCCAGGGTCGACATCTCCAGCCAATGCGCGCCGGGGCGCATCTTCGGCAGGATATTGCGCAACACCCGCTCCGACACCGCTGGCGACGGCAGGCAGGTGATGACATGATCCACAACCGCCGCCAGCTCCTCGGCACTGCCCGCCAGCGTCGCCCCAATCGCCACCAAAGGCTCGGCCAGCTTGGCGTTCAGGTCATAGACCGTCACCTTGAACCCGGCCTTCAACAGACAGCCTGCACAGGCAGCCCCCAGATTTCCAAGGCCGACATAGCCATAGTGCATTTTATTTTCTCCCTGCCCGATCAAAGGCCTGCAAGACTTACTTGAAGTAGATGTTGAACTTCGCGCGAATAGCTCGGTCAATCTCGGGGTCCACCACACAGCCCGCCTTCGACAGGATGTCGTTCTTGCGCGCGATGGCGGTATCCAGAAGCAAGGGCTTGCCCGCCTCGTTCCATTCCTTCGGGCTCATCCGGTTGCCGACCTTGGGGTAGACATATTCGGTCTGCATCAGCTTCAACGTCTGATCCGAGCCCAGATAATGCCCCGGCCCCCCCAGACAGACCTCCTTCATCGCATCAATACTTGTCGAATCCGGTGTCACATCGATGCCCCGCACCAGCCGCATCGCCTGCCCCAACAGGTCATCACCCAGCACAAGGCTTTCCAGACAGAAGCCCAAGAGCGAGGCATGCATCCCCACCGCCTCATAGCACATGTTCAGCCCGGCAAGACCGGCCAGGGCGTTCGTGATCCCCTGTTCCCATCCCGCCTGCATGTCGGGCAGTTTCGAATCCGAAATGCCGCTCGCCGC
>JALQYS010000543.1 GCA_023254015.1 Paracoccaceae bacterium | reverse complement strand
CAGGATCTGTTCGATCTCGGGGCGCGTCGCATTGGCCTTGTCACCCAGAACGCTGGTATCCACCGGCACATGGCGCCAGCCATAGATGTAATGGCCCATGCGCAGGACTTCGGTTTCCACGATGGTCCGGCAACGCTCTTGCGCGCCGAAATCGGTGCGCGGCAGAAAGACCTGCCCCACCGCGATCAGCTTTTTCGCATCCGGCTCGTGCCCGGTGCGACGGACCTGATCGTAAAAGAACTTGACCGGGATCTGCACATGGATACCGGCGCCGTCGCCGGTCTTGCCATCAGCATCCACGGCGCCGCGGTGCCAGACCGCCTTCAGCGCGTTGATGCCGTTTTCCACGACCTTGCGCGTGGGCTTGCCGGAGATCGACACCACAAGCCCCACGCCGCACGAGGAATGTTCATCTTCGGCCTTGTAAAGCCCGTTGGCATCCAGCCAGGCGCGCTTGGCTTCCTCGGCCTTTACCCAGGCGTCATCAAAGTTGGTCATGGGTCAGGCCCTCCTTGGAAAGCTGCGACAGGATCGCGTCGCAGTCGAAAATCGGTTGGGTGGATTCAAAGCCCTTGTCGCCGGGGCGGAAGAACTTCACCGGATGACCGTCGAGGGGCAGCCAGTTGCCCTGTCCGTCATCCCATTCAGAGGTGCCGGAAAAGAACATCCGGAATTCGCGGCTGATGTATTCGTTGCCCCGCGCGCGGCGCAGCAGGTTGCCGGCCTCGTCGGTTTCCTCGTAAGCGAATTCGGTCTCTTCCAGTTCGACCCCGTCGATGGTCACGGTCTTGCCCGTCAGTTTGTCATGGCCGCGCACCTTTGACCGTTCGCCATTGTCCTTTGACAGGCCAAAGGCGAAATCGTCCCGGCCGGTTTCGGTCAGGTTGGTAAAGCTGGCGGGATCTTCGGGGTTCGGGTCCAGCGTCTGGGTCGTCGGCGGGGCCAGTTCGATGCTTTCGATCCACTGGGTTTCATCATCGATGCGACTCAGGAAGAACGGACCTTCCTGATCGAAGTCCGCCCGCCACTTGTGGCCCGTCGGGTCGGCCTCGCAGGTGTAGTAATTCGCCACATAGCAGCCACGCGATTGCACGGTGAGATAGGTCGTGCAGCCCTCGGGTGCGATGAAGCTGCCGGCAAGCGCGGGTTGCGCAACAAGCAGGAATGGAAGTGCGATCAGGGCCTTCATTCTGTCACTCCGGGTTTTGTCAGCGTCGCTGACCTTGGATTCCAGGGCCGGGGATTGCAGGGCCGGCAGGCGGGCTGCGGAAAGGATGTCCCGCGCCCGCCCAAGAGCTATTCCGCCGCAACGGCGGCCGGTTGCGCCAGATAGGACAGGATGGCCTCGGCCGCCTCGCGCCCATCGCGGATGGCCCAGACCACAAGGCTGGCCCCGCGCACGATGTCACCTGCGGCATAGACGCCTGGAAGGTTGGTGGCATGGCTGCGGAAATCGGCCTTGACGGTGCCCCAGCGGGTGACGGCCAGATCGGGGGCCTGCCATTGGGCGGGCAGATCCTCGGGTTCAAATCCAAGCGCCTGCACTACCAGATCGGCCGGTTCGGTATAGTCGGCACCCTCGATCACCTCAGGCGACTGACGGCCCGAGGAATCCGGGGCACCAAGGCGCATCTTCTGCACCAGAACACCGTCGACCGAACCGGCACCGGTAAAGCCCTTGGGCGCGGAAAGCCAAACGAACTCGACGCCTTCTTCTTCGGCATTCTGCACTTCCCGCATCGAGCCCGGCATGTTCGCCTTGTCGCGCCGATACAGGCACTTTACCGACACCGCGCCTTGACGGATCGCCGTGCGCACACAGTCCATCGCCGTGTCACCGCCGCCGATCACCACCACCCGCTTGCCGCTGGCGTTGAGGGTGCCGTTGTCAAAGGCCTCAACCTCATCGCCAAAGCTTTTGCGGTTGCTGGCGGTCAGGTAATCCAGCGCCTTGACGATCCCGGAGAGGCCCACGCCATGCGCCTCGATATCGCGGGCCTTGTAAACGCCCGTTGCGATCAGCACCGCGTCATGCTGGCCCCGAATGGCATCGAACGA
>JALQYS010000531.1 GCA_023254015.1 Paracoccaceae bacterium | reverse complement strand
GTCCCGCCCCAGGCATGGGTGATCTTGGTGCCTTTGAGTTGCGGATAAACCTCTAGCATCGGTTTTGACACGGTTTTCAGAATGTCGGGGAAGCGGTAGCCATAGGATTCGCCCCCGCCAAACAGCAGGCGGTTGTCTTCCGACAGCCGCCAGTAATTGACGACGAACTTGGTGTCGGCGACGGCGACGGGTTCTGACAGGATGTCTTTCGCGCGGTCGCCCAAGGGTTCGGTGGCGACGATGAAATTGTTGATCGGCATGACCTTGGCGGCAACCTTGGGTTCCAGATTGCCCAGATAGCCATTTGCGGCCAGGATCACCTGATCGCAGGTGACCCGCCCCCGCGCGGTGTGGACCACGGGCCTTGGGCCAGGCTCCAGCCGCGTGACCTCGGACATCTCATGGATTGCGGCGCCGGCCGCTTGCGCGGCCTGGGCCAGACCGATGGCATAGTTCAAAGGGTGGACATGGCCCGCGCCGCGATCCACCTCGCCGCCCTTGTAGACCTTTGATCCGATCAGCCGCTGAATCCCTGCCAGATCAAGTGGTTCCAACTGGTCATAGCCATAGTCGCGGTGCAGTTTCTCGGCATAGGCATGGGTGTCGTGCACCTCTGCTTCGGACCAGCAGGCATGGGCGATGCCGGGGTGGAAGGTGACGGGCATCCGGTGGCGCTGGATCAGATCCTTGACCAGCGTCTTGGCGTCTTCGGCCAAGACCCACAGACGCCGGGCATCCTCGCGCCCGACCGTATTTTCCAGCCAGACCTGATCCTGCCGTTGGCCGCTGCCCACCTGTCCGCCATTGCGCCCCGAGGCGCCAAAGCCCACGCGGTGGGCCTCAAGCACCACCACCGAAAGCCCTTTTTCGGCCAGATGCAGCGCCGCCGACAGCCCGGTATAACCCGCACCGACGATGCAGACATCGGCCCGGACCTCGCCCGTCAGGGCAGGGCAGGGGGCAAAGGGTGCGCGCGTGGCGGCATACCAGGACGGGGGGTATTCCCCCGGCCGGTCATTCACATGCAGAAGGTTCATGGGCGCCGCCTTACACGTTCAAAAGCAGGTGCTCGCGCTCCCACGGGCTGATGACCTGCTGGAACTCTTTGTATTCGTTGCGCTTTACGCTGTCATACACCTTGCAGAAATCGCCACCCATCACCTCGGTCAGGGCGGCGTCCTCTTCCAGCATATCCAGCGCGTCGCCCAGCGTGGTCGGGATTTCGTCGCTGTCGATATAGGCATTGCCGCTGAACTCGGGGCGGCAGGGCACCTTGTTCATCAGGCCGAGATAGCCGCAGGCGAGCGTTGCCGCGATGCCGAGATAGGGGTTGCAGTCCATCCCCGGCAGACGGTTTTCCACCCGCCGCGCGGCAGGGCTGGAGATCGGCACGCGCAGGCCGGTGGTGCGGTTGTCGCGGCCCCATTCAAGATTGATCGGCGCGGCAAAGTCGGGGACATAGCGGCGATAACTGTTCACGTAAGGCGCGAACAGAGCAACGCCCGCGCCAAGGTGTTTCTGCAAGCCGCCGATGAAATGATGGAACGCTTCGGTTTCCACGCCCTTGGGACCCGAGAAGATGTTCTTGCCGGTCTTGCTGTCGACCACCGAGGTATGGATGTGCATGGCCGAACCCGGCTCACCGGCGATCGGCTTGGCCATGAAGGTGGCGAAACAGTCATGGCGCAGCGCGGCTTCACGGATCAGGCGCTTGAAGAAAAACACATCGTCAGCCAGCCGGACCGGATCACCATGGGCGAGGTTCAGCTCGATCTGACCCGCGCCGCCCTCCTGCAGGATGCCGTCGATTTCCAGCCCCTGCGCCTCGGCGAAATCATAGATGTCGTCGATGACCTTGCCATATTCATCAACCGCCGAAAGCGAATAGGCCTGCTTGCCCGCCGCCCGCCGGCCTGTCCGGCCCATGGGCGGGATCACCGGCTGATTGGGGTCGATGTTGCGGGCGGTCAGGAAGAACTCCATCTCGGGCGCGACCACCGGGGTCCAGCCCTGATCGTTGTAAAGCTTGACGATCCGGCGCAGCACATTGCGGGGGGCAAAGCCCACAAGGTTGCCCTCCTGATCCTTGGCGTCATGGATCACCTGCAGCGTCACATCCGCCGTCCAGGGCGCGGCGGTGGCGGTGGACCAGTCAGGCTCAAGGATCATGTCGGGTTCGGTGAAGGCGTCAAACGGGTTGTCGGCCCATTCGCCGGTGATGGTCTGCAGAAAGATCGAATTCGGCAGGAAGTAATTGGTCTGCTTGGCGAATTTCGCGGCCGGCATCGCCTTGCCGCGCGCAACCCCGGCGATGTCGCCGATCACGCATTCCACCTCATCCACACGACGGTTGCCAATATATTCACGGGCTGCCTCGGGCAGCTGGTCGGTCCATTTGGACATGAATCACACTATGTTTTTCGTTCGGGTTGACCCCGACCCGTTCAGGCGGATTTCGCCTGCGCGGCCCGGGGGGCCTTGAAGAAGGCGGCAATGCGCGCCGCCATGGTCTTGTCTTGCAGAGGCGCACCGAGTTTCGTGGTGGCCTCTGCCATCACCTCGTCGGGAACCAGCCCCTTGCCCCGGGTCTTCATCAGACCATCGACGAATTCGGGGCGGAATTCGGGATGGGCCTGCACGGTCAGCGCCTTGTCATCATAAAGCAGCGCGGCATTGGTGCAGAAATCGTTGGTGGCAATCACCTTGGCGTTGGCGGGGGTCTTGGTGACCTGATCACGGTGCCAGGCGTTCAGCGTCATCTTCTCGCCGCCGAAATCATAGTCGGTGGCCCCCACCGCCCAGCCGCCAGCATAGCGTTCCACCTTGCCGCCCATCGCCTGGGCGATGATCTGATGGCCAAAGCAGATGCCCACCATGGGAACGTGGGCCGCGAAGCTGTCACGGATGAACTGTTCCAGCGGGGGGATCCACGGGTGATCTTCATAGACCCCATGGCGTGAACCGGTAATCAGCCAGCCTTCGCACTCGGTGACGCTGGCCGGAAACTCGCCCTCGACGACCTTGTAGGTGCGGAAGGTGAAGCCATGGCCCTCCAGCAGTCGCGCAAACATGTCGGGGTAATCGCCCATGGTGGGGGCGAGTGCCTCGGGCGCGAGGCCGGTTTGCAGGATGCCGATCAGCATGGGAGATCCGTGGTTTACAGATTGCCAAGGTAGCGCAAGGCCCCCCGGGGCCGTCAAGGGGGGACATTGCAGGATTTGATCAAACCGATTTCTTCGAAAACTCCGGTCCGGAATTTTGCAAAATTCCGGCGTCAGACCGTATCGAGATAAAGCTCGACACGCTCCTGTTCGGTCAGCTCGCCGATATAGTGCAACTCCTGCCGCTTGGTCGAGATCAGGTTCTTGATCAGCTCGGGGTGAAGGAATCGCGGCACGATGCTGCTTTGCTCCAGCGCGTCGATGGCATCTTCCCAGCTGGCCGGAATCTGCGGCAGGTCTGCCAGCGCATAGGCATTGCCGACGATGGGGCTGGGCGGGTCCATCTCGTTTTCGATCCCGTCCAGTGCGGCACCAAGGATGGCGGCCAGCATCAGATAGGGGTTCACGTCCCCGCCCGCGACCCGGTGTTCGATGCGCCGCGCGCTGGGGGAACCGGCCGGAATGCGGATGGCCGTCGTACGGTTTTCATAGCCCCAGGCGATCGAGGTCGGCGCGTGCTTGCCCGGCACCAGCCGTTCATAGCTGTTCTGGTGCGGGGCAAAGATCAGCGCCGAATCGCGCATCGCGTTCAGGCAGCCCGCGACCGCGTGGCGCATCAGGGCCGTGCCCTTGGGGCCGCCGCTGTCAAAGACGTTGTCGCCCTTTTCATCGATCAGGCTGAAATGCGTATGCAGACCCGAGCCGGAGTATTCCGGATAGGGCTTGGCCATGAAGCTGGCGGCAAACCCGTGCCGCCGGGCAAGGCCCTTGACCAGCATCTTGAACAGCCAGGCATCGTCTGCGGCCCGCAGCGGGTCGTCGCAATGCATCAGGTTGACTTCGAACTGACCGAGGCCCGTTTCCGAGGTGGTGGTATCGGCCGGAATGTCCATCGCCTCGGCAAGCAAGGCTTCCAGCGCAGCATCTGGCGCAGGTGCGGCAGAGTGCGATCGCACATATTCTACCAACACATGCCACTTATGGCTGGTCGTCAATGGCGCGCGCGCGCCAGG
>JALQYS010000430.1 GCA_023254015.1 Paracoccaceae bacterium | reverse complement strand
GGCCAAAGCGGCCCTGGGTGGTCGCGTGGAAGGCCAACTGGTCGACACTTCGCACACCATCACCCAGGATGCGCTCCTGGCCATCGTCACGGCCAAGGACGCCGATGGCCTGGACATGATTCGCCACTCCACGGCCCACTTGCTGGCCTATGCGGTCAAGGAACTGTTCCCCGAGGCGCAGGTCACCATCGGGCTGATGCTGCTTTACCGCCACAAGGACGACCTCTGGAGCGCTGACGGGCGGGGGCCGCCCGCCCCTCTCAGAGCGGGTTCACCGTGAAGGCCGGCATGGCCACGCCCTCGGCCTGGGCCTTCAGGAAAGCCCGGCCGCAATCCAGCGCTTCGCGGATGGTCACATCCATGTCGAGATAGCGATAGGTGCCCAGACGGCCGACGAAGGTCACATTCGGCTCAGCCCTTGCCAGATCGACGTAATCGGCCAGAAGGGTTTTCTCGGCCACCTGCCGGATCGGGTAATAGGGGATGTCGCCCGGCGCGCAGGCGCGGGAAAACTCGCGATACAGAACCGAACCCTCATGGCTTTCCCAAGGGGCGAAATGCTTGTGCTCGGTGATGCGGGTATAGGGCACCTCGACATCGCCATAGTTCATCACCGCGCAGCCCTGCCAGTCGCCGATATGGTCAAAGCGTTCGAAATCCAGCGTGCGATAGCCCAGACGGCCCAGTTTGTAATCGAACCAGCCGTCGATCGGCCCGGCATAGAACACATGGTCGAAGGCCCCGGCCTCGTCGCGGGTGACGGGGCGGTTCAGCTCGACCGTGATATTGGCATGATCGAGGATCCGGGCCACCATCGCGGTATAGCCCTCGCGCGGCATGCCCTGGAATTTGTGGAAGAAGTAATTGTCGTCGTAATTGAACCGCACCGGCAAGCGATTCAGGATACTTGCCGGCAGATCGCGGGGCGAGCAGCCCCATTGCTTGATCGTGTAGCCCTTGAAGAAGGCCTCATAAAGCTCCGGTCCGACAAAGCGCAGCGCCTGATCCTCGAAGGTCTGCGGATCAGTGATCGAGGTGTCGGCCTTGGTCTCCAGAAAGGCGCGCGCCTCGTCGGGGCGCAAGGTCTGGCCGAAGAACTGGTTGATGGTGTGCAGGTTCACAGGCAGCGAATAGACCGCCCCCTGCGAGGTGGTCTTCACCCGGTTCCTGTAGGGCTCGAAGGTCTCGAAACGGTTCACATAGTCCCAGACCTCGGCATCGTCGGTGTGAAAGATATGCGGGCCATAGACATGCACCATGACGCCCGATCCGGCATCGCGTTCGGTATGGCAATTGCCTGCGATATGGCCGCGCGCATCGCGCACCGTCACCTTGTGACCGGCCTCGGCCAGCATCCGCCCGATCACCGCGCCGGAAAGGCCGGCCCCCACCATCAGAACATGTCTGGTCACAGCAATGCCTCCGTCCGGAAATGATCCGGGCCCATGGCCCGCCCGTCCGCCCTATGCCCAGCCTCTGGTCCGCCCGTCAAGGCGGCGAAAGGCCGGGCGGCAAGAAAACGGCTGCGGGGGTCAGGGCAGCGCCGCCGTGTCGCGCAGGCCGGTCAGGAAGTCGCGCAGCTCCGGCTCGGGCAGCGTGGCAATCCGGTCAGGCGTCAGCTGGTCCAGAAGGCTGCGCAGGGCGACCTCTTCGGGGATCGGGCGACAGACGGCCATCTCGTCGATATCGGTGAAGAAGGCCGACCGGCCACTGGTGGCAGAAAGCCAGTCGTGAATGGGCGCGAAATGGGCAACCAGACGGGCACGGGATTCGGGGCCCAGAAGCTCCACCTCGGAAGAGCTGGCCAGCTTCATGCCGCGGGTCAGCTCTTCGGCGTGATCGAACAAGGCGCGCGACAGCTCGCGCGGCAGTTGGCCATTGGCGATGCGCAACAGGCTGACGACGGCAGGCTTGTGGCTGACATTCATGGTCAGCGCGGGCAAAAGGCCCGCCGGGGCCCGCAGGCCCGAGTTCCGCAGGAAATCCTCGACCGATCCGCCCTCGGCCATGGTTTCGCGATAGGGACGCAGGATCAGCCGGGCTTCGGGGATCTGGCCCAGCCAGGGCTCGATCACGCCGCGATAGTCGACATGCAGCCAGTTCAGGTTCAGCCCGTGTTCGGGGTCGGACAGCGGCGCGGGCGACTGACCAAAGCGCATCTGCTGGCCATGCCAGGAGACCAGCTGTTCATCCGGACGGCGCAGCGTGCACCACAGGGTGAAGTCCCCGGCATCCTCAAGACCCTCCTTGCGCAGCCGGGCAATCTGCCCGACGGCACTCTTGCCGAAATGCGACATCACTTCGGAACACAGCACGACGTATTCGGGCGCCAGACTGCGCAGCTGGTGCTTCAGCGCCAGAAGCATCTGGCGCGAATGGGGCAGGTTGGCGTGATAGGGCGGCACCTTCCAGTTCGGCAGCGTATCGGCAAGCATGCGGAAGGCCAGGGCGTTATGGGCTTCGCGGATGTTGATGGGCAGAATCTCCTGCCGGTCGAACGCCTGCATGGCCCGTGCCAGCGCATGCGCAGCGCCCTGGGTTTCGACCCAGGGGTAAAGGACGCCGGCCTGCAGCAGGCCGTGGAAATTCTGAGCGAGAAAGGCTTGAAGGCTGGTGGTGCCGGTCTTGTGGTGACCAATATGACAGATGACTTCCATGCTAATCCAAGCCTTGTAACGCGCCAGGGTCAGGCGCCATTTTTTTGATCCCCGGGCTTCTATCCGGTTTCCTGCGCAAATTGAAGTCCAAGGCTGCAGGCTGGACCCGGGGGTCCGGATAAGCTAGGCGGCAAAGGGCCTCAAAGGCGCAGCCCGTTCATGTCCGCCATATCCACCGTCCGATTGCAACTGTCCCGAGCTTCTGCATGCCCCCAGCAACGATCTGCGCCATTGTCGTCACCTTCAACCGGCGTGAAAAGTTCCAGCGCACGCTGCGGCGGCTTCTGGAGGAGGCGGTCGATCAGGTGA
>JALQYS010000370.1 GCA_023254015.1 Paracoccaceae bacterium | reverse complement strand
TCGCCCGGCGTCTTGCGCCGCATGTCCAGAAGATCGTGGATGTATTTCCAGTAGGCCACCATGTCATGCGCGATGGCAATCTGCGCCTCGTCGTCCGGATCACCCCAGGTCATCGCACCACGGCTGGCACCGTATTGCTTGATCTTGGGCACATCCTCGTCGGGAATCCCCATCAGCGTGAACAGCACATAGGCCGGCACGGGATAGGCCACGACTTCCCAGAAGTTCACCGGGCCGGATTTGCCCTGCGCCTCCAGCTCATCCAGATGCCGGCGCACGATGCCTTCGATCTGCGGCTGGATCGACTTGAACCGACGCGGGCCAAAGCAGGACTGCGCCACCTTGCGGATGCGGGTATGATCCGGGGGCACGCGGGCGGTCAGGCCCGAGTAGGCGGTGAACCCGCCATCGACCAGCACCTTGCGCCCCGCCTCGCACATGGCCCGCACCGGCTTTTGCGCGTTTTCGGAGCTGAACGTCTTGTAATCGTCGAAAATCGCCTTGATGTCATCATAGCGCGTCACGACCCAGTAGTTGGTCGGCTCGTGATAGAAAATCGGCTCTTCCTTGCGAAGCTGTTCCCATTTGGCATGGGGTTTGTTCAGATCGAACGGGTCAAAGCCGTCGGACGGCGAAGCGCCGGCATGGTCCTTCATCGTGGTATCCTCCCTGCACTGTCCGGGCCCCCTTCTCCCAAAAGGTATCCCTGACATGTTGAGAATCAGCGTAAGGTCACAGGCTTTGGTTTTTCTTTGGCGCGCTTTCGGCCAGTCCCAAACCCCCTAGGATGCCTTCGACAGCTCCCGATAAAGCGATTTGATTTCAAGACCTTCTCTGACGCCAATCGCCTCGAGTGCGGCGCGGTACTGGCGATACTGGCGGTGCATGGCATCCGTCCGGCCTTGGGCGACGAAGATCTTCATCGCCTCGGCATTGGCGCCTTCGGATGTGGGATCAATCGCCAGCGCCTTCTGGCAATGGGCCAGCGCCTCGCGCGTGCGGCCCGAGGACATGCAGACCTTGGCAAAGTCGTATTGCAGCTTCACCGCCATTTCACGCAACCAGATGCGGCGCGGCATGCACCAGTCGTCAGTTTCCGACCGCACATATTCCAGCGGCAAATCCTCAAACAAATCACCACCATAAAGCTGATCGGCCGCCGCATAGACCCGCAGCGCCGCGTTCAACTCGCCGCGCTTGTAGAGCGACAGGCCCCGGCGGCAGAGTTGTTCAAACGTGTCGATGTCGATCCAGCTGCCGGGGGGCGCGTTCAGCCGATAGGTCTCGCCCACCCGCTCCACCGCCGCCGCATCGCCCAGTGTCTTGCGCAGCATGGCGATGGTGTGATGCAGGCGGGTGCGCTTCAGCTCTTCTGATTCGCCTTCGGGCCACAAAAGCTCGCCCAGCTGGTCGGCATGGGCCCCCTTGTCGCCGCTTTGCAGCAAGTAGGCAAACAACGTCCGGGTCTTTTTCGGCGCCCCGCCGGGCAGCTGCCAGTTCACCTCTTGCCCGCCGATCAGCACCTTTAACCGGCCAAGGCAATGCACATGCCAGCGCTGGCCCCCGGCCGGATTGCCAAGCCCCGTGCGCGGCGGCGCAAGCCACGACGGCGTCGCCCCGCGCGCAAACATCTGCCCTTGCTGGCGCCGCGCCAGAAGGCCCGCGTAATCCGGCACCACCCGGCCCAGCATGAACGAGAGCTGTTCGTCCAGTGCGCCGCCGTCCAGAAGGCTGGCGGGTATCCAATAGGGGTTCGGATAAAGGCCCGAGGGCGCCAGAAACTGCCGATGCGCGCGCAGGGCGGCCTGAATCTGCTCTTCGATGGTCAGGTCCTGATTATACAGCGATACCACCGGCAAGTCGAAATGCGCCGACAGCCGGTCGGCCACCCCGCCCCAGTTTTCCAGCCCCGTCACCCCCTGCATGTTGCCGACGACCCAGCCCATGTCGACCACCAGCAGCGCCAGCCCCTTCGCCCCGTCCAGCTCTTGCCGCAGGCGGACAAAGACCTCCTCAGGGTCCAGCGGCGCGTGGTCCATGCCCACTTCGACAAAGCTGATCCGCCGCGCAGCGGGCATGTCGGGCAAAAGCCGCAGGTCATCGCTGACAAGCCAGGTTCTTGCAGGCACCGCCAGCTGCGCCAGCGCCCGGGTGACAAAACCCGGCACCGAAAAATCGGCGATCAGGGCGGCGTTGACGCGTTCTTCGGTTTTGGCCTTGCGCGGCATGGGACCTCCGTTTCTGTGGGAAAAGGATAGTCGGCTTGCCGCCGTTGTCCAAAGAAAATCCAAACCTAACCTGTTAAGCTGATTCGTCAGGAGACCCCGGAAAACCGGGGCATGGGAGGTTCTGACGGAGAGATGGGTCCGGCTTATGGCCGGGGCAATGGCCTTGTCTGGCCAGTGCCGCGATGCCCCATGCCCGCAGCCCCCAGCAAGGGAGACGGCGCGGCAGATGTCTGGATTGGGTTCATTCGATTATGTGATCGTGGGCGCGGGGTCATCCGGGGCGGTCCTGGCCAATCGGCTGTCGGCCGATCCGCGCCTGACCGTCTGCCTGATCGAGGCCGGCCCCGCCGACCGCAGCCCCTTCATCACCGTGCCCTTGGGCGTGATGAAGCTGACCAAGGACGCCCGGCACAACTGGCTGTTCACCACCACCCCGCAGAGCGCGCTGGATGGTCGGACCATCTCGGTCCCGCGCGGCAAGGTGTTGGGCGGGTCCTCGGCGATCAACGGCATGATCTATATCCGCGGTCACCGGGCCGACTACGACGCCTGGGCGGCGGCGGGTTGCACCGGCTGGGGTTATGACGAGGTGCGGCCCTTTTTCCGCCGGTCCGAAAACAACCGCCGCGCCGGGATGGACGCCCATCACCATGGGCTTGGCGGGGAACTGATGGTCAGCGACCTGCGCGATCCGAACCCCGTGGATGCCGATTTCATTGATGCGGCAGGCCAGCTGCAGCTGCGCCCCTGCGCCGACTTCAACGTGGCAGAGCCCGAGGGAATGGGCGTCTATCAGGTCACGCAACGGGACGGCAAACGCCATTCGACCGGCCGCGCCTTTCTGACGCCCGCCGTCAAGGCCCGGACGAACCTGCAGATCCTGACCGGGGCCGAGGTTTTGGGGCTGGTGCTGGAGGGCAGGCGGGCAAAAGGGGTCACCCTGCGCCGCGACGGACAGACCGAAACCATCACCGCGCGGGCCGAGGTGATCCTGTCTGCAGGCGCCATCGGCTCACCCGACATCCTGTTGCGATCGGGCATCGGGCCGGGGGCGCACCTGGCCGCGCTTGGTGGGGTGGTGCATGATCTGCCCGGCGTTGGCCAGAACCTGCAGGACCATGTGGATTGCATGGTGATCTGCCAAAGCCGCTCGCGCACGCCTTATGGCATTTCGCTGCCCGCCCTGCCGCGTCTGGCACTGGAAGGGGCAAGGTGGGTTTTCGGCAACCGCGGCATGCTGTCGTCGAACATGGTCGAGGCCGGGGGATTTGTCCGCAGCTCGCCCGCCGAGGATCGGCCCGACATCCAGTTCCACATCATCCCGGGGCGCAAAAGCCACAGGGGGCGGATGGTGGAATATGGCCACGGGGTTTCGGTGCACACCTGCGTCTTGCGCCCCGAAAGCCGGGGGTCGGTGACGCGGGCCACGCCAACCGGTGGGCCGGTTATCGACCTTGGCCTTCTCAGCGACGACCGTGACATGGTGCGGCTTTTGAAGGGCGTGCGGCTGGCCCGCCAGATCCTGCGGCAACCGCCCATGGCCCGCCACGGCCTGACCGAGATCATCCCCGGCGACGGGGTGGAGGATGACGCCGCCTTGCGCGGCTATATCCGCGCCAATGCCCGCACCGTCTATCACCCGGTGGGCACCTGCGCGATGGGCACCGGCCCGATGGCGGTGGTGGATCCGCGCCTCAGGGTTCACGGGGTGAAATGCCTGCGCGTGGTCGATGCCTCGATCATGCCAACCATCGTAAGTGGGAACACCAACGCGCCTGCCATCATGATTGCCGAGAAAGCCGCCGAGATGATCCTGTCGGATCGCAAGACGGCCTGACCAAAACCGGGCCACGGGAGGGCCCGGAAACAGGAACCAAAGGGAGGAAACGCTTATGAACTTGAGACATGGATTGGCCGGGGCCATTGCCCTGTGCGTCATCAGCCTTGCGGGGGCCGCCTTTGCCGCGCCCTCTTGCGGGGCCAACACCGGACAGGCCGCGACTGGTGCGCCGATCGTCGTTGGTGGCATCTTCTCGAACGGGGCGCCGGGCGACTGGTCGTCCTCGACCGATGCGGCGGCGGCCTATTTCGCCTGCGTGAACGACAATGGCGGCATAAACGGGCGGCCCATCGAATACCACGT
>JALQYS010000261.1 GCA_023254015.1 Paracoccaceae bacterium | reverse complement strand
CGGCGATGTCGAACAACACGCCCTTCTGATGGAGTTCGACTCTGTCCACGGTCGCTGGCGCACGCCGGTCGCTGCCTTGGACGGCGCGCTGGTGCTGGATGGCCGGACCATTCGTTTGACCCATGAAAAGACCATCGAGGCGCTGCCGCTGGCCGAACTGGGGGTGGATCTGGTCATCGACTGCACCGGCGTCTTCAAGACCGCCGCCAAGGTCGCGCCCTATTACGCGGCTGGCGTAAAGAAGGTTGTCGTCTCGGCCCCGGTCAAGGATGGCGGCGCGCTGAACCTTGTCTATGGCGTGAACCACCACCTTTATGACGGGTCGCAGGCGCTGGTCACGGCGGCCTCTTGCACCACCAACTGCCTCGCCCCGGTGGTCAAGGTGATCCACGAATCCCTTGGCATCCGCCATGGGTCGATCACCACCATCCATGACGTGACCAACACGCAGACCATCGTGGACCGCCCGGCCAAGGACATGCGCCGCGCGCGGTCGGCCCTGGCCAATCTGATCCCGACCACCACGGGTTCGGCGACAGCGATCGCGCTGATCTACCCCGAGCTCAAGGGCCGCCTGAATGGTCACGCCGTGCGCGTGCCGCTTCTGAATGCCTCGCTTACGGACTGCGTGTTCGAGGTGGAACGCGCCACGACAGTCGAAGAGGTGAACGCGCTTTTCAAGGCAGCCGCCGATGGGCCGCTGAAGGGTATCCTCGGGTTTGAGACGCGCCCGCTGGTGTCTTGCGATTTCACCAACGATCCGCGGTCATCGATCGTCGATGCCCCCTCTACCATGGTCATCAACGGCACGCAGGTGAAGGTCTACGCCTGGTATGACAACGAGTGGGGCTATGCCTGCCGGCTTGCCGACATCGCGCGGATGGTGGCGGGGTCGCTGTGACCGACGCGGCAAATCCGCCCAACCCGCTGCGCGCCTATGCCGCTGTCACTGCGGCCTACTGGGCCTTCATGCTGTCTGACGGCGCGCTGCGGATGCTTGTGCTGCTGCACTTCAACAGCCTTGGCTTCACGCCGGTCCAGCTGGCGTGGCTGTTCCTGCTTTATGAGGTCGCAGGCATCGTCACGAACCTTGCCGCCGGATGGCTGGCCGCCCGTTTCGGGCTGGCTGCCACGCTTTATGGCGGTCTCGCGCTGCAGATCGGCGCACTGGTGGCGCTGGCGCAGCTTGACCCGTCCTGGAGTGTCGCGGCCTCCGTCGCCTTTGTTATGGCCGTGCAGGGGGTATCGGGCGTGGCCAAGGATCTGGCCAAGATGTCCTCCAAATCCGCGGTCAAACTGTTGGCGCCTAAGGAGGACGGTGGCCTTTTCCGCTGGGTCGCGCTGCTTACGGGGTCGAAGAATGCCGTGAAGGGGCTGGGCTTCTTCTTCGGCGCGGCATTGCTTGCGCTGGCAGGGTTTCAGGCGGCAGTTTGGGGTATGGCAGGGGTGCTGGCTGTGATCCTGCTTGCCGTCGTCCTGTTCCTGCCCGCCGGCTTGCCAGGGCGGATGAAGTCGGACGAGGCTTGGGGCGGCTGGCGGTCAAAGGATCCGCGCGTGAACCGTCTGTCGCTCGCGCGGATGTTCCTGTTCGGGGCGCGCGACGTCTGGTTCGTCGTTGGCATCCCGGTCTATTCCCAGGCCGTCCTGTCCGACGGCACGGCCGAGGGACGGCGTGAGGCATTCTTCCTCATCGGCAGTTTCCTTGCGCTCTGGATCATCGCTTATGGCGCGGTGCAAGCCTTCGCGCCCCGGCTCCTTGGAGGGAAGGGCCAGCCCGAGACGGAAACGACGCGCAAGGCCATCCTCTGGGCCGGGCTGCTGGTGCCGATCCCGTTCCTGCTGGCCGGGGCGGCATGGGTAGCCGATGGGCCTGCGCCCTGGCTCACAGTCACGCTGGTCGCGGGCCTGTTGCTGTTCGGCTTCGTCTTTGCGGTAAACTCGTCGGTCCATTCTTACCTGATCCTTGCCTTCGGATCGGCCGAGCGGATTACCCGCGATGTAGGGTTCTACTATATGGCCAACGCCGCAGGACGGCTGATCGGCACGCTTCTCTCGGGCCTCAGCTTTCAGATTGGCGGGCTGCCGCTGTGTCTGGCAACAGCCGGCACGATGGCGCTGGCCTCCTGGCTGGCCGCACGGCGCCTCAGGCTCGTCTGAGAATTAACAGCGCGATCGTCGCCAGGACCCCAATACCAGCCTTGAGCCAGATCGCTTGCAGCCCCCATCGTTTTTCAAAATGAAATAAGGGCGGCCTCGGGGCCGCCCTTTGCCGGTGTGTCAGGGCCTGTCAGCCGAACAGGAAGTCTTCGGCGTCGATCTGCGTTCTGGCCGTATGGGTGATCACAAGGCGATCATCGCCATATTGCACGATGGTGCGGGTTGCGGACCGTTCGGTGACCGTCAGATCGCTGAACTCCAGGCCCGTCGCCGTCAGGTCGATGTGATCAGCCTCGGTGAAACCATGGATCACGTCGCGCCCGTCGCCCTGGCGCATCACGAACACGTCTGCCCCCTGACCGCCGAACAGCACGTCATCCCCCGTGCCGCCGATCAGCGTGTCGTCGCCCTTGTTGGCGCGCAGCGCGTCATCGCCCGCCCCGCCGGCCAGCATGTTGTCGCGCGCAAAGGTCGTGATCCTGTCGTCCAGCAACGACCCGGTGACGTTGGCGCGGGCAAAGCTGCCGTTGACCTGCTTGCCAAGGTCGATCAGCGTTGTCGTGCCCGAAATCTCATAGGACACGGCCAACATCGGGCGGCCCGTGCCGCTGTGCCTGGCGTCGATGAACTGGATCACCTCGGGCGACACGTCGCCCAGTTCGGCGCATTCGATATAGGTGGCGAATTCGGCGCGGGCCGGATCGGTGATGTCATAGACCATGATGCCGCCATCACGCTCAAGCCCGACAAAGGCAAAGGTGCGCCCACCGATTTCGCCAACGGCAATCGCCTCGGGCTCGGGGCCCTTGTTGTCAGACCGGACGTCATCGACGATCGAGGTGTCGGCCTCCGAGGGGAAACCATCGTTGTTGAAGGCATTCGGCACGCGGTACTGCGAGATCAGCCGTTCGAAATCGGCACCCGATTCAAAGACCACCTCACCCGATGCGTTGAAGATGGTAAAACCGCGGGCCCCGTAGGCGTGCAGCACGTCAATGTCGCCGTCCCCGTCCGTGTCGCCATCAATGATCGACACATTCAGCCGCTCAAGACCGGCAGTATTCACCGCCGCGTCAATCGAAAGGCCCGCAACTTCGCCGTCCAGAATGTCGCCCACGCGGGCAACATCGCCCCCCTCGTCGAAATCGCCGCGGTCGTCGCCTTCGTTCGCCGTCAGGAAATAGGTGCTTGCCCCGATTTCGACGGCAGCAATGGCGTCGGGCATGCGAATGCCGACCAGATCGTCAAAGGTACGGATGTCGATGATCCCGTCGTCATTTGCATCCAGCGCATTCGCATCAAGGCTGCGGTCGATGGTGCCCAGCGGCAGGATCTTGGTAAAGCTGCGGGTCGCCGGATCGAACACCGCCACGGCGTTGGCCTCCTGGATGGTCACCAGCAGGTGGCCCGTGGTCGGGTCGATGGCGATATATTCCGGCTCCCAGTCTTCCGAGGGCAGCCGGTCGGGGAAGGTGCGCACACCGGCGGCAATCAGGGCTTCGACCTGATCGTCAAAGGCCTCAAACCCATAGGTCGCGCCGACAAAGCGGTCGCCCAGGATGTCGATCACCGCGATGTCGCCGGCCGCCTGCGTCGCCAGATCCGCCGAATATTCGCCTTCGATGGCGGCATAGATCTGCGTCCCGTCCGCACTGAAGCGCACCATGTCGGGCAAAGTGCCCACATCCACCAGCGCCACCTGTTCCAGCGAATGGGCATCATAAACCGCGATGGCGCCAGGCTGTGCGGCGCCATCCACCGCAGCGCGATGCACGGCAACGGCAACAAGGCCATTCTTGACCGCAACCGAGGTCAGCCCGCCAAAACCGTCAATGCCGGCAACGTTGATCTGGGAAACCTTTTCACCCGTCATCCGGCTGAAGACGTCAATCCGGCCCTCGGCGCCGTTGGTCACATAGACGCGGGTCCCTTCGACCGACACAACCTCGGAACCGGCCTCACCGGAACCCGAGTCAAAGCGCATATACGCCTTGATGCCGTTTTCGGTCGCAAGCACGTTATAGCTGCCGTCTGCCATGAAATCCTCCTGAGAAAGCGATGGGGAGGCTCTAGGGCAACGATATGACAGGGAAGTGACAGAGCACCCACGCCCGGATCAAGGACCAGTCACCGAGCGGGCAGGGCGTTTCCGGATGATCGATGGCGCGCCGGCAAGGGGGCGCAGAGGCTGGACCTGCGCATCGCGCGGATAACGGGGGGGCTTGATGCCCCCCGCAAGGGCATGTGCGCACGGTGCCGGCGTCCCAGCGGCCTAGATTGCCACACTCACCGTGCCTTGGGGGCGCGAGCAGCAGGCGAGGACCATGCCTGCCGCGATCTCTTCGTCCGAAATGCCGCCATTGTGGACCATGACGACCTCTCCGGCGGTTTTCTGGACCTTGCAGGTGCCGCAAAGGCCGAAGTTGCAGCTGGACGGAATGTTCAGGCCGGCGCGCTTTGCCACAGCAAGGATGGTTTCGGTGCCGTCGCAGGAAACCGATTTGCCCGAACCTTCAAAGACGATCTCTGCCGCGCCCGCGGGGGCCGTGGTTTCGACCGGAACCTCTTCAAGCGCAGGCGCGGCAAAGCTTTCCTCGTGGTAGCGCGCCATGTCATAGCCAAGCGAGGCCAGCATCTCGCGCACCGATCGCATGAAGGGTTCGGGGCCGCAGCAGAACACCTCGCGGTCAAG
Organism: Paracoccaceae bacterium; assembly: GCA_023254015.1. Taxonomy (GTDB): domain Bacteria; phylum Pseudomonadota; class Alphaproteobacteria; order Rhodobacterales; family Rhodobacteraceae; genus Tabrizicola_A. The sequence continues at coordinate 6,685 of JALQYS010000261.1, read as the reverse complement.
GTAGTCGGGCGCCATGAGGCCCAGCATGATCTGGCTGAGGCGGCCACGGAAGCCGGACCAGACCTCGAACGGGTCCACCTCTTCGACGGTGAAGCGCAGTTGCAGCCCCGGCACGCGGCTGGCGAACTGTTCAAGGCGGCGCTTGAAGATGATGTCGGCCGGTTTGCGGGCGGCATGGACAAAGGCGATGTCTGGCATCTCGCCCGAATCCCAGGCCCACATCGTCATCGACATCATCGGCGTGATGCCCGATCCGGCCGAGATGAACAGGTATTTCTTCGCCGGATGGCGCAGGAAGGTGAACTGCCCCGCGGGCCCATGCGCCCTGATCCGCATGCCGGGCTTCAGGTGGTCCAGCATCCAGCGCGTGCCGATGGAGCCGGGCTGCGCCTTGACGGTGATCGAGATCGACAGCGGCCGCGAGGGCGAGGAAGAGATCGTATAGGTCCGCGACAGCGGCCCACCGGGAACCGGCAGGTCCAGTGTCAGGAACTGGCCCGGCTGATAGTCGAACCACGCGCCCGAGGGCGCGCGGAAGGCGATGGTCGCGGTATCCGCCGTTTCGGGGATGACCATGGCGACCTCCAGCTCCTCGCGGTCGTCCCAGGGGGCGGCGGTCCAGTTCTGGCGCGGCTTTCCCATCGGCCTTACTCCGCCGCCAACGCCTGCCCCTGCGGGGCAAGGCTGCGGATCATGGTGCGGACATACCAGTCGACGAACTGGATCACGCCGCTTTCCTGTCTCACCGAATAGGGGCCGGGTTCATAGGCGGGCGAGTTGATGCCGAACTGGTTTTCCTCGACCACGCGGCGGTCTTCGTCGTTCGTCGCCTCCCAAACCTCGGTCAGGCGGGTAAGGTCATAGTCGCGCCCCTCGACCGCATCCTTGTGGACAAGCCATGTCGTGGTCACCTCGGTCTCTGTCGGGCTGATCGGCAGGACGCGGAAATTCAGGACGTGGTCCGAGAGGAAGTGGTTCCAGGTGTTCGGATAGTGGAAGAACAGAAGCGAGCCGGCGTTGGCAAAAGGCATGCCGGGGATAAGCGACGAGGCGGCCTTGCCGTCCATCGTATAGCTGACAGCCTCGCCCACAAAGGGAATGCGGACCAGACGCCACTGCTCATCTCCGCCGATGATATAGCGCGAAGGCAGCCCCGCCTCTTCGCAGCGGTTCACATGGGCGGCCCCGGCGGGCGAGGACAGGCTGTCATCGGCGCCGACCAGATCAGGGTTGTCGTCGAAAGTGCGGCAGAGCGACGGGTGCGACCCCGCGCAGTGATAGCATTCGCGGTTGTTTTCCAGCACCAGCTTCCAGTTGCCGTTTTCCACGATGCGCGACTGGTGCGCGACCTTCAGCTCATCCATCCGGTGCGGGGCGCTATAGCGGTCGGCGGCGGCCTTGACCTCGGCAAAGTCGGGGGCGGTGTCGGCAAGGCAGACAAAGACCATGCCGGCAGCCTGCGCGCAATGAACCGGCTTCAGGCCGTGTTTCGAGGCGTCGAAGTCCGGGCCCATGTCGCGCGCCCAGAGCAGGCGGCCATCGGTTTCATAGGTCCATTGGTGGTAGGGGCAGACCAGCTTGACCGTATTGCCCGATTCCTTGGGGCAAAGCCGCTGGCCGCGATGCCGGCAGACATTGTGGAAGGCGCGGATTTCCCCATCGGCCCCGCGCAGGATGACCACGGGATATTTGCCCAGTTGCAGCGTGACATAGGCCCCGGCCTTCGCCAGCTCGGCGATGGAGGCGGCGAAGATCCATTCCCGGTGCCAGATCCGGTCCAGATCGGCCTCGAATACGCCGGGATCGGTGTAGAACGGCCGCGCCAGCGACATGCCGGACCGTTGGGCGGTGAGGAGGGGAAGAAGGTCGCTCTGGGCTGTCATTTTGGCTCTCCGCTGACGATGTGGCCCGCGCGGGGCCTTGGACGCGAAGTTGCCGAAGCGGCGCGGGTGCTTCAACGGCAGAAATGCTCGACAAAATCATTAGCTGTGCTAATGGATATATGTCAGATCAACCAAAAGCGACCGACCATGACCACGCTGCGGCGCAACCTGCCCACGCTGAACCTGCTGTCCACTTTCGAAAGTGCGGCGCGGCTGGGAAGTTTCACGCTGGCCGCGGCGGAGCTGGGGGTGACGCAGGCGGCGGTCAGCCAGCAAATCAAGGCGCTGGAACGGGAATTGAACAAGCCGCTGTTCGTGCGGGCGCATCGGCGGGTTGTGCTGACCCCGGCGGGAATCGCGCTGGCGCAGGCCGTCGGCGGCGCCTTTTCCCGCATGTCCGAGATGATCGACACGCTGCGCCAGCCCGAAGTGCCCGATACGGTGGCGATCGGGCTGACGCTGGCCTTCAATCAGTTCTGGCTTATGCCAAGACTGCCCGATTTCCGCGCACGTTTCCCGCATGTCCGCCTGCGTCTGGTCGCCGATGATACGCCGATGGACCTGCGGCAGGCGCAACTGGACGTGGCGATCCGCTATGGCAAGCCGCCGTTCGAGGATGCGGTCAGCCATGCCGAGCGCGCCGAATGCGCTTTTCCCGTTGCAAGCCCCGCCTTGCTGGCCCGACTGGGGGTCGCGCCGGGGGAGGTCGATCTGCTGCACATGCCGTTGATCGCGTCGGATATCGTGAACCCGGCCTGGATGCCATGGCGGCAATGGGCCAAGGCACTGCGCCTTGGGCCTGGGCTGGGACGGGCATCGGACCTGAGCCGCCTGCGCTTCAACCACTACTCCGACACGGTGCAGGCCGCGCTGAATGGCGAAGGGGTGACGATGGGCTGGGCCGTGCTGCTGGAGGATATCCTGCGGGAGGGGCGGCTTGTGCGTCTTGGCTCCGACAGCGTGGTGCCGCAAGAGCGGTATCATGTCGTCACCCCGCTGGGCCGCGAGCCGTCGCAGGCCACGCGCATCTTCCTTGACTGGATGGTGGGGCGGTTGAACGGCCCTGCGCCTGCCTGAAAGAGGTTCAAGAAACGGCAGTTTCTGGGTTCTTGCATTTCAAACGCCGTCCCTTGTCGATCTTGCCGTGGGACGGATAGGATCAGCGAAAGCGAAACCAATGGCTTGGAAAGCATCAGTTCTCTTGCAACGCCGGCAGGTGTATGGTGGTTGCGTGTTAGCTGTAAGTCCTGAAAGGAAGTGAACTTGGCTCCTGACCTTGAGAAAGCTCCAGACAGTTCGACACGGGCGAGTTTCGGGCACAATCTGCGTCAGGCGAACCGGCTTTGTCAGCGCTATCTCGGCACGCGGGTGGCGCGGCTTGGTTTGTCCGTGGGCCAATGGTATGCGCTGCGCGCGCTGTGGGAGCGGGATGGCCTGACGCAAATCGAACTGGCCGATGCCGCGGGCATCGCGGGGCCGGCCATGGTGACGGCCGTTCGCACCCTGCTGTCGCAGGGCCTTGTCAGCCGGCAACGCCCGCGTGAGGACAAGCGCAAATACATCATCACGCTGACCGACAAGGGCAGGGCGCTCAAGGCTGAGGGGCTGCGGGCTTCGATTGACTCGAACGCCCGCGCGCTGGAGGGGGTTTCCCCCGACGACGCGCGCATCGCGCTGGATGTCCTGCACCGGGTGCTTGAAAATCTGAACGGCGCGCTGGTGGATGATCCGGCTGTGTCAGAGGTCGATCTGCTGATCGGCCCCTAGGATCGTGCGGCTGCGGCCGATTTCGGTCACAAGCGAGAGCGACCGCAGCGCCGCGTCATGCATGGTCTGGTCTGCGGAATGGCAAAGATCGGCCAGCACCGTCACCGAAAACCCAAGGTCCGAGGCGTGCCGCGCGGTCGCCTCCACCGCGCTGTGGGTGGCCACGCCGCCGACAAGCAGCTTTCGAATCCCGCGCGAAATCAGGATGCCCTCAAGATCCGTTCCGACGAAGCCCGAGGTCCTGCGGTGGGTGATCACCGTTTCCCCCGGTTCGGGGCCCAGGCCCGGAACAAAGGCAACGCCCTCCGTGCCCTCGCGCATCGCGCCGCGGCGTTTGACGTCTGCGAAAATCGGGCAGTTGGTGATCAGATCGGAATAATCAGGCGCAAAGGCGATCCGGATCGAGATCACCGCAATCCCTTGCCGCCGGGCCGCGGCCATGGACCATGCCACGCCGGATATGAAGGCCTCGCGATCTGCGGCCTCGGCCGCGAAACCCTGGCGGATGGCTCCGGTGGGAAGGATGACATCCCGTTGGTAGTGGATGGCAAGAAACGCGGTATCGGTCATCTTTGCACCAGGCTTGCGGAAGCGGGTCGAATTAATTAATTAAATAACTATTCATCTGCGCTTGCAACCCGACCGGAGCACGACATGACCGACATCCATCCGGCCCCGACCGTCAAACCCGAAAACGCGTTTCTTCTGGCCGATGGGGTCCATGTAATCCCGGATCAGGGCGTGCCTCTGGTGCCGAACATCGGGCTGATCGAGGGCAGGGAGGCGGTTCTGGTCGTTGACTGCGGCATGGGGCCTGCGAATGGCGCAACGGTCTTTGACTGGGCCCAAGGTCTTGCGCGGGGGCGGCGCATCCTTCTGGCGCTCAGCCATTTTCATCCCGAACATGCGTTCGGCGCACAGGCCTTTGCCGGGCGTGCCGAGATCATCGTCAACACCCTTCAGGCCGAGGAAGCCCATGACAAGGCGGCAGCCTATCTGGAGATGTTCAAAGGCTTTGGCCCGGAGGTTGCCGCCGCTTTGGAACGAACGGTCCTGACCGCGCCGACGCAAACCTATTCGAACCGGCTGGAGATTGACCTTGGCGGGCGCGTCGTGACGCTGCAAGAGGTCGGCCCCGCCCATACCCGCGGCGACCAGATCATCTGGCTGGAGAACGAACGGATCCTGTTCGCGGGCGATCTTGCCGAAGAGGGCATGTTCCCGATCTTTCCGTGGTTTCCCGGGCAGGACACCGATCTTGACGGCCAACGCTGGCAAGAGGTGCTAACCGCGCTGGAAGCGCGGGGCAGGATGACCCTCGTGCCCGGCCATGGCCGCATTTCGGATCAGGGGCTGCTTGCCGTGCTGGCAGGTTACATGCAGGACATGCAGGGTCTTTGTGCCGATCCGGCCACCGAACTGGACATTCCGGCAATCGAAAGGCATTTCACCGGAAGGCACCCCGACTGGCAGGGCAAGGAATGGATCGGCTTTGCCGCGCGCCATTACAAGGATGTGGCCCGGTCAAGACCTTGATCCGGGCCAGCTGTCATCTCATTCCGCCAAATAGCCGCCGTCCACCGGCAGAAGAATGCCGGTCACATAGTCCGACGCCGCCGACGCGAGGAAAGCGGCCGGGCCGGTCATCGCCTCGGGCGTGACGAATTTGCGCATCGGCATCCGTGAAAACAGCGCCTGTTCGGCCTCGGGCGTCAGCACGCCTTGCGCCATGTTGGTGGCAAAGCCGCCCGGCGCGATGGCATTCACCGTGACACCCGAAGTGGCCAGTTCCAGTGCCAGCTGCCGCGTCAGGTTGACGATCGCCCCCTTGGACGAGGCATAGGCCGAGAACGGCGCACAGGACGTGCCCCGCACCCCCCATGTCGAGGCGGTGATGACAATCTTGCCCGCGCCTTGCGCCTTCATCCGCCGTGCCGCGCCGCGAACCGTCAGGAAGGTGCCGTCCAGGTTGACGCGGTGCACCCGCTGCCATTCCGCGAAATCAAGATCGTCGATCGCCTTGGGCTTGCCCGCGATCCCGGCATTCGCGAAGACAACGTCGATCCGGCCTTCAGCCGCCTGCACGCCGTCAAGCGCCGCCTCGATGGCGGCCTCGTCCGCCACATCGACCACCTGCGTTGCGATGCCGTCCGCGGCGGTGTCTTTCAGCCCCTCGGCATTGATGTCAAAGCCGTGGACGCGGGCGCCCATCGCGGACAGACCGCGCGCGATCCCCTGACCGATGCCGCTGCCAGCCCCGGTGACGATGATGACCTTACCTGCAAGATTAAAGCAGCCCGACATCTCTTACTGCTCCGCTGCGAATGTGCGTTTCATTTCCTGCGCCGCCTCATCGCGCAAGCCGTCAAGTTGCGGCTGAAGGATCACGTTCTCCTGCTCGCGCGCGTCATTGCGCGACGAGATGGAAATCGCCGGCTCGGTATCGGAAAGGTTGAAGGCGACATGCGGCACGAAAGCCGGGATATAGCAAAAGCACCCCGGACGGATCACATCGCAGAATTCCAGGTTCTGACCGTGAAACAGCGCGACGTTGCCGCTGACCGCATAGATCGCTGTTTCGAAATTGCGGTGATAATGCGCCTTCGACTTGCCGCCCGGCCCAAAGGCCGTGACGTTCATGGAAATGCCCTGCGCCCCGGCGCTGTCTTGCGAGATGCCAAAGAATTGCGGCAGTCCCTGGCGGGCTTGGTCAGTTTGTTTGGGTTGCAGCAGCACAACCTGTGAGGCTGTTTCAGTCATGGGCGTCACTCGTTGGTTTGGATTGGGGTTGTGGAAGCCGCTTTCGGGGCATTCCAGATGTAAAGCTCGACCGATCCCCAAAGACCGGCAGAGGAATAGGGATCACCGGCGATCAGCTGGCGCGCCTGCGCCTCGCTTTCGGCCTGAATGATCCAGGCCGCCCCGACAAAGGGACTGTCCGGCGTCAGCCGCAGCCCGCCGAAATCGGTGATCCGGTCGGCATTGTCGCGCAGCCAGTCGAAGTGACCCTTGGTCACCTCAGCCGGTTGCGCCGC
>JALQYS010000239.1 GCA_023254015.1 Paracoccaceae bacterium | reverse complement strand
TCCTAGACAATGACACAATCCAATCTGTTGGTTTTGTCGGATCAACACCGATTGCGGAATATATCTATGGCCGTGGCTGCGCAAACGGCAAACGGGTTCAGTGTTTTGGCGGCGCGAAAAACCACATGATCGTCATGCCAGATGCGGGAACGCTTCGGGGAATTCGGCCCGCGCAGCGACGAGGAGTTCTTTGCCGCGGTCAATCGCGTGCAGCCCGGCTTCATCCGCACCGAGGCCGATGAGGTGCATTACAATCTGCATATCATGATGCGGTTCGATCTGGAGCGCGCGCTGATCCGGGGCGATCTGACCGTGGGCGATCTGGAGGCCGCCTGGAACGACCGCTTCAAGGCCGATTTCGGGGTGGCGGTAGATCGCCCCGCCCATGGCATGTTGCAGGATGTGCATTGGTCCTGCGGGCTCTTCGGCTATTTTCCGACCTATACGTTGGGAAATGTCTATGCCGGCTGTCTGCATCAGGCGCTGCGTGCGGCGGTTCCCGATCTGGATGACCAGTTGGCCCAAGGCGATACTTCGGCGGCGACGGGCTGGCTGCGGGAAAACCTGCAACGCCACGGGGCCTTGCGCGAACCGCGCGCCACGATTGCCCATGCCTGCGGCTTTGATCCGCATGAGGGGCCGCTTCTTGACTATCTCGAGGCCAAGTTCGCCGGGCTTTACGCGCTGTGAGCCAGGCCAGGGCCCCGGTTTATGGTCTGGCCGTCGGGCAGACGCTGACCTATGCCGGGGTCTATTATGCCTTTCCGGCAATCCTGCCCGACCTGCTGGCCGAAACCGGCTGGACGGCGGCGGAGCTGGCAGCCGGGCCGACCTTGGGCTTTCTGGTGATGGCGGCGTTGACGCCCTTTACCGGGCGTTGGGTGGACAGGGGTTGGGGCGGCGAGATGCTGACCTGGATGCCCCTTCTGGCGGCGCTGGGCGTGGCCGCCCTGGGCTTTGCCCCCTCGGTCGGTTGGTGGCTGGCGATCTGGGCGGTTCTGGGCGTGGCGCAGGCGACCTGCCTTTATGAGACCTGCTTTGCCTTCCTGACCCGGCGCCTGGGAGACGGCGCCCGGCTGGCGATCACCCGAGTGACGCTGGTCGCGGGCTTTTCGGGCACTCTGACCTTTCCCCTCGGCGATGCCCTTGCGCGGCATTTCGGCGGGCAGGGGGCGCTGATCGGCTTTGCCCTGTTGATCCTTTTCGGGGCGGTGCCCGTGAACATCTGGGCGGTGCGCCGCCTGCGTCGGATGGAGCGGGCCGAGGCGCCGCGCCGTCATCCGCCGGAGCCCGGCGCGCTGGCGGCCGCGCTGCGCCGTCCGGCCTTCTGGGCGATCTCGGCGATTTTCGGAATGATCTGGCTGAACCACGGGGTGCTTTTGACCTTCATCCTGATGCTGTTCCAGGACCGGGGCGCAAGTGCGGGGATGGCCACGATTGCGGCAGCCTGCATCGGGCCGTCGCAGGTGGCCGGGCGGGCGATGCTTTTGGCCTTTGCCGCGCGGATTTCCAACGCAAGGGCCAGCCTGTGGTCACTGGGCGCGGTGCTGGCGGCCGGGGTGATCCTGTGGGGCGCGGGCTGGCTGCCGGCGCTGATCTTTGTCTTTGCCCTGTTGCAGGGCGCGGGGGCGGGGCTTTTGTCGAACCTGCGGCCGATGCTGGTGGCCGATCTCCTGGGGCGCCGTGGGTTTGGAACGATCTCGGGCGCGGTGGCGGTGACGCCCATCCTCGCCTCGGCGGCTGCGCCAAGCTTTGGTGCGGCGCTGTTGCATATGGGCGGTCCGGGGATGATCTATGCGGCCTGCCTTGTGATGGCTGCTGCAGGCATGGCCATCGGCCTTTGGCTTTTGGGGCGGCATCGGGGCGAGGGGTGACCCCCGTAGCCCCCAGCCCCTTTCGACAAAGGGGGCGGGGCGTGCGGCAGAGGGCTGCCCGATAGCCTCATCCCCAGGTCGGCGGGCGCTTTTCCAGAAAGGCGCAGATGCCTTCGTTCGTGTCGGGGTTCATCATGTTGTCGACCATGGCCCGGCCGGCAAGGGCATAGGCCTCGGCGGTGGAAAGGGCCAGTTGGTCATAAAAGGCCGCCTTGCCGATCCGCGTGGCCTTGGCCAGCTTGCCCGCCACGGTATCGGCCAGCTTGCGGGTCTCGGTCTCAAGCGTGTCGGGCGCGGTGACGCGGTTGACCAGACCCACCTCGCAGGCGCGCTCGGCCGAGATGAACTCGCCGGTCGACAGCATTTCGAAGGCGACAGCCGGGGGCACCTTGCGGGTCAGCGCCACCATCGGGGTCGAACAGAACAGGCCGATGTTGATGCCGTTCACACCGAACCTTGTGCCGCTGCTGGCCACCACCATGTCGCAGCTTGCGGCCAGTTGGCAGCCGGCGGCGGTGGCGATGTTGTGGACCTGGGCAATGGTGACCTGCGGCAGGGCCTGCAGGCTTTGCATCATGGCTGAACAGGCGGCGAAGAGGCGGGCGTAATAGGCCGCCCCCCCGTCGGCATCGCCGCGATGCGACTGCATTTCCTTCAGGTCATGGCCCGCGCAGAAGGCCTTGCCCGCGCCCTTGACGATCACGGCGCGGATGGTGCGGTCTTTTGCCAGACGGGCAATCTCGGTCGAGAGGGCCAAGAGCAGCGCGTCGGACAGCGCATTGAAATTCGCCGGGCTGTTCAAGGTCAGCGAGGCGACATGGTCGCGGTCATCGCGCAAAAGAAGCGGTTCGGTCATTGCATTTCCCCGGAGTTCGCGGCCAGTCTGTGCGCCGGACAAGGTGGAGGAAAGCATGGGCCTCATGATGGATGCAACCGATCTTCAGGCCTTTCTGGCGCGCGATTTCGGGCAGGTGGCTGAGGATTTCACGGTGGATCGGGTCAGCCCCGAGGAACTGGTCCTGCGGCTGAAGGTGGCCGGGCGGCACCTGCGCCCTGGTGGCACGGTGTCGGGGCCGTCGATGTTCGGTCTGGCCGATGTGGCGATGTATCTGGCGATTCTGGCGCGGATCGGGCCGGTCGCGCTGGCCGTGACGACGAATTGCAGCATTGATTTCATGCGCAAGCCCGAGTCGGGGCGGGATGTGCTGGCGGTCGCGCGGGTGTTGAAACTCGGTCGCGCGCTGGCCGTGGGTGATGTGATGCTTTACAGCGAGGGCAAGCCCGAGCCTGTGGCGCGCGCCGGGCTGACCTATTCGATCCCGCCCGCGCGTGGCTGAGGGCCGGTCACTCCTTGTTGCGGGCGAAGCGGCCTTCAATCTGTGCGCCGCTTTCGATCACCAGTGTCGAATAGCCGATATTCGCGGTCACCTGGGCGCTGGCGCGCAGGGTCAGGCTTTGGCTGGCAATCTGGCCCGAATGGCGGCCCTTGATGTCGACGCTGTCCGCCAGGATGTCGCCCGTCACCAGACCGTCGCCGCCGATTGTCAGCGCCCGCGCTTCGATCGTGCCTTCAACCTCGCCCAGAAGGTCGATGCTGCCGGTCGAGCGGATGTCGCCGATGATCTTCAGATCGGGGCCAAGCACCGAACGGCTGTTGCTTCCCTGTCCCGTTGTCGGGCGCGGCGGGGCAGAGGTCGGGTCGGCGGTCTTGGAAAACATCGGGCATATCCTTGGCAGCGGCAGGCCATATAGCACCGATGCCGGAAATCGGGTCAAGTGGCGCGGTGCGTGCGGGTGGGGGAAAGCGTCGGAAGCGACGCAAGGAGGGCGCGGAAAGGCGGACAAGGGCGTGCCAATATGATCAAATGCCCGAAGGAATCGGCAAAAGGATCGGGGCATGGCGGTGGCGGAAGGCTTTTGCAGACCCGTGCCGGGCCTTGGCTGGCTGCGATTCGCCCCAGTCGCGGCTGTCTTTGCCGGGGCCGACGGAGCGGGGGTTTCACGCCCCCGCCGTTGCAGTTTACAAAAATGGCAACTTCCCCCGTGGGGTATTGAGCCAGCATGAAAGGAAAAGCAGATGGCTGCTGACATGATCGTGACGAATGCGCGGGTTCTGACCATGGACCCGGCCTGTCCGCGCGCCGAGGCGGTGGCTCTGGCAGGGGGCAAGGTGCTGGCGGTGGGCGCGAGCGCCGAGATCGAGACGCTGGCGGGGCCGGGCTGTCGGGTGATCGATGCCGGCGGCCGCACGGTGATGCCGGGCTTTGTGGAAAGCCATCTGCACCTGGTGCTGGGTGGGGCAGAACTCGTGCAGCTGCAACTGGGCGGCGTGCATGGGTTCGACGCGCTGAAGGCGGCCTTTCTGGATTATGCCGGCAGGAACGCGGACCGGCCGCTCTTGATGGCGCAGGGGGCGGCCTACGAGATTCTGGACCATCCGGTGACGCGGCATGATCTGGACCGGGTGATCGCCGACCGGCCGATTGCCATGATGTCGCCGGATCATCACACGGTCTGGGCCAATACGGCGGCGCTGACGGCAGCGGGGATCCTGCACGGGGCGCAGACGCCTCCGGGCCATATCGTGGTGATGGGCGAGGATGGCACGGCCACGGGCGAGCTGCGTGAGTTCGAGGCTTTTGGCCCCATTCTGGCGCTGGGCGGCGAGGCGCATCTGCAGCTGGGCATCGCCACGGGGGGCGAGCCTGCCCCTTGGCCCGATGCTGCGATGCGGGGGGCGGACAAGGACAAGGTGGCGGCGGGTCTGGCGCATTGCGCGGCGCATGGCATCACCTCGATGGTGAACATGGATGGCAACCGCTATACCTGTGTGCTCCTCAAAGAGATGGCCGACGAGGGCCGGTTGACTGCCCGCGTTGTCGTGCCCTTCCACATGAAACCGCATATGGACCTGTCCGAACTGGAGCGGGCCAGCGCCATGGCGGCAGAGTTCACGGGCGACTGGGTGCGCAGCGGCTTTGTGAAGATGTTCATGGATGGCGTGGTCGACAGCCGCACCGCCTATATGCTGAACGCCTATCCCGGCACGATGGAACGGGCCGAGCCCTTGTTCGAGCTGGAGCGGTTCAAGGACATCTGCACCGAGATCGACAAGCGCGGCCTGCAGATCGCGGTTCATGCCATCGGCGATGCCGCCGTGCGCCAGACGATTGACGGCTATGAGGCGGCGGAACAGCGCAATGGCAAGCGCGACAGCCGGCATCGGATCGAACATATCGAGCTGATCGACCGGGCCGATGTTCCGCGTCTGGGGGCCTTGGGCATCACCGCTTCGGTGCAACCTCCGCACCCGCCGGGGGCAATGGATTTCCCGATGTCGACAATGGACCATGTCTTCCACCGGGGCCGCTGGCGCGATGCCTATCTGTGGAAGACGCTGCGCGATCATGGCGCGCCGCTGGCTTTTGCCAGCGATTGGCCGGTGACGGATGTCTCGGTGATGCGGGGCATTCAGGCGGCGATGACCCGGCAGCCCTATGAGGGATGTCAGGATGAGCGGGTCAGCCTGATGGACACGCTTTACGCCTATACGGCCGGCGGTGCCTGGGCGGCGCATCTTGAGGACGTCACCGGCACCCTGAAACCGGGGATGGCGGCCGATCTGGTGATGATCGACGGGGATATTGAGTCGATTCCGGCAGAGAAAATCGGCCAGACGGGAATCGCTCTGACGGTTTCGGGGGGGCAGATCACCCATCAAGCGCCGGGAAGCAGCTGAGATTCGGCGGAAAACCCGTTCGGGAATTGCCCGGACGGGCAGGGAAGGGGGGCCGCGTGCCCCCTTTGTCTTGGCTCGATACCTGAAAGCCCCTTCTCAAACCCCAAGAAAACAACGCCGAAATCGGGCCGGGCAAGAAAATCGTCATGTGTCTGTCATTTTTGGTCTTGCGTGGGGGAGTGATGGGGCCTAGATACCGCCTCACCGAAACGGAAGGTTGCTGGAAGGCGGCGGGACGGGACGGGTTGGCGCGGAAGCGTTGAC
>JALQYS010000034.1 GCA_023254015.1 Paracoccaceae bacterium | reverse complement strand
TCGCCCTCGCGGATAACGGTCAGCACGCCGTCCTCCAGAGCCCGCACCGCCTCCAGCACCTGCGCCATCAGCAAACGGTGCTGCACCTCGGTCAACTCTGGCTGGGTCTCGGCGACAGGATAGGCAGCTTCACGCCCGCTCCACAGCCCTTCGCGCTTGCCCGTGGGGTCATAGGCATAGAAGCCTGCGTTGGATTTCTTGCCCAGCCGCCCCTGATCGGCCATGGCAAACAGCACCGCATCTACCGCGCCATCGGGATAGGCATCGCCCATCGCCGCCCGCGTCGCCTTGGCGATCTTCACCCCCAGATCAATCGAGGTTTCGTCCACCAGTTGCAGCGGGCCAAGCGGCATGCCGACCAGTTTGGCGGCGTTTTCCACCAGTGCCGGTTCCACGCCCTCTGCCACCATGCGGATGCCTTCGTTGATATAGGGAATGATGCAGCGGTTGGCATAGAAGAACCGCGCATCGTTCACCACGATGGGCGTCTTGCGGATTTGCCGGACGTAATCCAGCGCCTTGGCGACCGCCCGATCGCCGGTCTGCTTGCCGCGGATGATCTCGACCAGCATCATCTTGTCGACCGGGCTGAAGAAGTGGATGCCGATGAACTGTTCGGGCCGCTGCGACGCCTTGGCCAGCAACGAGATCGGCAGGGTCGATGTGTTGGTGGCAAAGATGCAGTCTGCGCCCACCACCGCCTCGACCTTCGCCGTCACCTCGGCCTTGACCTTGGGATCCTCGAACACCGCTTCGACGATCAGATCGCAGCCCGCCAGCGCGGCATGATCGGTGGTGGCCAGAATACGGCCCAGAACCTCGGCTTTCTTTTCGGCCGTCACCTTCTTGCGGGCGATCCCCTTGTCCAAAAGGCCTTCGGAATAGGATTTGCCCCGGTCGGCCGCTTCTTGCGTGGCGTCGATCAGCACCACCTCAATTCCGGCATTGGCCGAGACATAGGCGATGCCCGCCCCCATCATCCCCGCGCCCAGGATGCCCACCTTCTTCACGGTCTGATCGGCCACCTTGGGCCGGTTGGCGCCTTTTTCCAGCGCCTCCTTGTTGATGAACAGGCTGCGGATCATCGAGGTGGACGACGGGTTCATCAGCAGCGCCGTAAAGTGCCGCGCCTCGATCCGGATCGCGGTGTCAAAGGGCACCAGCGCGCCTTCATAAACCGCTCCCAACAGCTCTCTTGCCGCCGGATAAACGCCCATGGTCTTGCCCTGCACCATGGCATTCGCACCGACGAAGGTCATGAAGCCCGCCGGGTGATAGGGCGCGCCGCCCGGCATCTTGTAGCCCTTGTCATCCCAGGGCTTGACCAGATCGGCATCCTTGGCCGTCAGCACCCATTCCTTGGCGCGCGCCAGCAGCTGGTCGGGAGCGACCACCTCGTCGATCAGCCCTGCGGCCTTTGCCGATTTCGGATCAGACAGCTTGCCCTCCAGCAGGAAGGGCGCAGCCATCATCGCACCCATCTTGCGGACAAGGCGCGTCGTGCCGCCGCCGCCGGGGAAAATGCCGACAAGGATTTCGGGCAGGCCGATCTTGGCCTTGGGATTGTCGGCGGCGATGATGCGATGGCAGGCAAGCGGCAGTTCAAGGCCGATGCCAAGGGCTGTGCCGGGCAGGGCCGCCACGATCGGCTTGCCGCCCTTTTTCGTCTTGGGGTCCATGCCCGCACGCTCGATCTTGCGCAGCACATGGTGCATGCCCATCACGCCATCAAAGATCGCCTGAGCGCCGCCGGCCCGCATCGCGGCAATCACGTTCAGATCCATCCCCCCGGCGAAATCCTTCTTTCCGCTGGTGATGATGATCCCCTTGGCCGCCGGATCGGCCAGCGCCTGATCGACCTTGGCGGAAAGGTCCATGAAGGCCTCGGTCGACATGACATTCATCGACTTGTGCTTGACGTCCCAGGTCAGGGTGACAACGCCATCGGCGTCCATCGCATAGGTGAAATCGGTCATTTCTGGTCTCCCTCGGGGGCCTTGTAGGGACTGCCGTCCTTGTGGGTGAATGTGGCGCGTCCAGCGTCCAGCGTCAGCATCAGGTCAACATCGGAATAGGTTGCCACCTCGTGCGGGGCTTTGGACCCGACCACAAGGAAACGGGCGGGCCTGTCGGTGCGGTTGATGAAATGATGCCCGTCTGGCCGGCCCGCCGGAAAGGCCGCGCAATCGCCCGGCGCCATCTCGGTTTCGCCCGCGTCGGTCACCAGCGTGCAGGTGCCTTCGGTCACCATGACGAATTCATCCTCTGCCCGGTGCCAATGCCGCAGCGACGACAGCGCCCCCGGCTCCAACGTGACCAGATTGACGCCGAACTGCGTCAGCCCGCCCGCATCGCCCAGCCGCAATGAGGACCGCCCCGCCATCATCGCCGCATAGGGCGCAGGATAGATCGAGCCGGTCTTGACCGGTACTTTTTCAAGGTCGATCCTGCTCATCACACCCTCTCGATGATGGTGGCCGCCCCCATGCCGCTGGCAATGCACAGCGTGGCAAGGCCGGTGGATTTGCCCGTGCGCTCCAACTCGTCCAAGAGCGTGCCGATGATGATCGCGCCGGTTGCGCCCAAGGGATGCCCCATGGCAATCGATCCGCCATTCACGTTGACCAGCGCCGGATCCACCTCAAACGCCTGCTGGAACCGCAGGACGACGCTGGCAAAGGCCTCGTTCACCTCGAAAAGGTCGATGTCGCGGATGCTCATGCCGCTGTCGCGCAGGATCTTCTGGGTCACCGGCACGGGGCCTGTCAGCATGATCGTCGGGTCTGTGCCGATCTTGGCCGTTGCGCGGATGCGGGCCCGGGGTTTCAACCCATGCGCCGCGCCAAAGGCCGCATTGCCGATCAGTACGGCCGCCGCCCCATCCACGATGCCGCTGGAGTTGCCTGCGTGGTGGATATGCTCGATCCGCTCCAGATGCGGATATTTCATCAGCGCCACCTTGTCGAAACCGGGCATGGTCTCGCCCATGTCCTTGAAGGCAGGCTTCAGGGCAGCCAGCGTGGCCATGTCCGTGCCCGGACGCATGTATTCGTCGCGGTCAAGCAGGGTCAGCCCGTTCCGATCGGTTACCGGCACGATCGATCGGGCAAAGCGGTTCTCGGCCCAGGCCTGCCCCGCGCGGCGTTGGCTCTCCACCGCAAGGGCGTCGGCCATCTCCCGGGTGAAACCATATTCGGTGGCGATCAGATCGGCAGAAATCCCCTGCGGCACGAAATAGGTCTTCATCGCCAGAGACGGGTCAACCGCAATCGCCGCGCCATCGCTGCCCATGGCCACCCGGCCCATCATCTCGACCCCGCCGGCGATATAGGCCGCGCCCGCGCCAGCCTTCACCTGATTGGCGGCAAGGTTCACCGCCTCCATGCCACTGGCGCAAAACCGGTTGATCGCAAGGCCGGGGATCGACTGATCGAGATCGGAAAGCAGCACCGCCGAGCGCGCCAGACAGCCGCCCTGCTCGCCCACCTGGGTCACATTGCCCCAGATCACATCCTCGACCGCGTGGCCTTCCAGCCCATTGCGCGCCTTGACCGCGTTCAGGATGCCCGCGGAAAGCGCGACCGAGGTCACCTCATGCAAGGCCCCGTCCGGGCGGCCCTTGCCCCGCGGGGTGCGCACGGCGTCATAGATGAAAGCGTCGGTCATCAGGTCACTCCTTGGTCGGGTCAGAGACTGCAACACAGGGGGCCGCAGCCACAATCGGGGGCCATGTCGCATCTGCCGCAAGCGGCAAGCCTGCAGGGGCAGGCATCACAACGATCACGCCGTTCATTCTTTTTCCGCTTAACCTTCACGTCATGCAATTCTTTCGCTGCGTCACGACCTTTGCCATGACCGGCCAGGGCATTTCATCCGCGCGTCTGTGGAAGCGCGCGCGGCATCAGATCATAAGGATGCGCCCAGCCGGGCAGGGCGGCGATCCTGTCCTGCCAGCGGTTGATGTTCGGCCACTCTGCACGGTCAAAGCCAAAGGGTTCAGGGTAGTAAAGATAGCTGCAGCAAGAGAAATCCGCGATGGTCGGGCCGCTGCCAACAATCCAGTCGCGCCCCGCAAGATGGGCATCCAGCACCTTGTAGGCCGCCTTGAGCCGCCCTTGCAGAAAGGGCACCACCCCGGCGGGCCGCTTGTCCTCTGGCAGAAAGTTCGCCAGAAACCGCGCCGTGCCGATCTGGGTCGAAAGCTTGTGATTGTCCCACAGGATCCAGCGCCAGACCTCACGGGTCTCTGCCGCCGTGGCCCCGCCAAACCGCCCGGTCTTTTCCGCCAGATGGTCAAGGATCATGCCGGATTGGGTCAAAACCTCATCCCCATCGACCAGAACCGGCACCTCCCCCATTTCGTTCAGCTTCAGAAACGCCGGACTGCGCGCCTCGCCCTTGAAGAAATCGACAAAATGCAGATCCCACGGCGTGGAGGTCAGCTGCAACATCAGGGCCACCTTGTAGGCATTGCCACTTTCGCCAAACCCGTACAGCGTGATCGTCATCGCATCCTCCCTATCGTTGCTCCCGGCCACCGCCCCCGGGGGTTTTCCACCCCCGGACCCCCGAGAGTACTTCGGCCAAGAGGAAGAAGGATTCGTTAACCCTCTTCAACTAGCCTGATCCCGGGGTACAGGCTGGAGAGCCGATGGCCTCCCAAGGGGAAGCCCCACCTCGCAACCGGGTAGCCAAACCGGGGGTGTTCGGGGTGGGGTGGACCACTCCTGTCCGTCGCGGTCTTCCTCTTGGTGCAAATACTCCCGCCGGAGGCGCCCACCTGTTCCACCCGTGCGCCCTATCCTTTTCGCCCCTCCAATTCCGCATTGAACAACCGCAGCCGGTGGGTGAGGTTGTCCTTGTCTGTGACGCTGTCGAAATGCTCGAACAGGAAGGACAATGCCTCGCCTTCGTCCAGTCCCGCCTCGGTCGCAAACCGCTTCAGGCGGCGATAGCCGTCCTCGGTCATGGCGACCGGAAAGCGGCGGGTCAGGCGAAAGCGTTTGGGCATTGGGCACCTCGGGTTGGACAGGGCCCGGAATTCGCGCGGAATTCCGGCTCCCTTCAGCTTAGAACGCCTCAGCCGCCAAGGCCATGACCGGATCTGCCCCGCTTTCGATACGGGCAAGATGCATGGCGCAGGCCGGAAGCTGGCGGGTCATGTAGTAGCGCCCCGTGGCGAGCTTGGCGTTGAGGAACGCCTCATCTCCGCCGCCGGCATCAAGTGCGCTCAGCGCGGCCTTGGCCATGCGGGTCCACATCAGTCCCATGCAGACATGGCCCATCATGAGCATGAAGTCATAGCTGCCCGCCAGCGCCGCATTGGGGGTTTTCATGCCGTTTTGCATGAAGAACATCCCCGCCGCCTGCATGGCTTTCGATGCCTGCTTCAGGGGTTCGGTAAAGGCGGCCATCCGCGGGTCGGCGTCATGCGCCTTGCATTCGGCCTTCACCATCTCAAAGAACGCCATCACATGCTTGCCGCCGTCGGCGGTCAGCTTGCGGCCCACGAGGTCCAGCGCCTGCACGCCGTTCGCGCCTTCGTAGATCATGGCGATGCGGGCGTCGCGGACGAACTGGCTCATGCCGTTGTCCTCGATATAGCCATGCCCGCCCCAGACCTGCTGGGCCTGCACGGCCATTTCAAAACCGCGATCTGTCTGGAAGCCCTTGATGACCGGGATCATCAGGCTGACCAGCCCGTCGGCGGCGGCGTCGCCCTTGCGGTGCGACTGGTCGATCAGGCTGGCAGCCCAGAAGGTCAGGGCGCGGGCGCCTTCGACAAAGGATTTCTGGTCCATGAGGTTGCGGCGGATGTCGGGGTGCACGATCAGGGGATCGGCCGGCCCTGCGGGATTCTCGGTTCCGGTGATCGCGCGGCCCTGCAGGCGATCCTTCGCATAGGCGACCGCGTTCTGATAGGCCGCCTCGGCCACGGCATAGCCTTGCAGGCCCACGCCCAGCCGCGCCTCGTTCATCATGGTGAACATGGCGCGCATGCCTTTGTGCAGATCGCCGAGAAGATAGCCCGTCGCGCCGTCATAGTTCATCACGCAGGTGGCGTTGCCGTGGATGCCCATCTTGTGTTCGACCTTGCCCACGGCAAGGCTGTTGCGCGTGCCCAGCGACCCATCGGGATTCACCAGATACTTCGGCACGATGAAGAGCGAGATGCCCTTGGTCCCCTCACCACCGCCGGGCGCCTTGGCCAGGACAAGGTGAATGATGTTTTCAGAAAGATCATGCTCGCCGGCCGAGATGAAGATCTTCGTCCCGGTGATCTTGTAGCTGCCATCGGCCTGCGGTTCGGCCTTGGTGCGCATCAGCCCCAGGTCGGTGCCGCAATGCGGTTCGGTCAGGTTCATCGTGCCGGTCCAGTCGCACGAGACCATTTTCGGCAGATACATCGCCTTTTGTTCGGCCGTGCCATGGGTATGGATCGCCGAATAGGCGCCATGGGTCAGGCCTTGATACATGTTGAAGGCCATGTTGGCCGAGACCATGATCTCTCCCACGGCGGTGCCCATCAGATAGGGCAGACCCTGACCGCCATAATCCGGATCGCAGTCAAGGGCCGTCCAGCCGCCGGCGCGCAGTTGGTCAAAGGCCGCCTTGAACCCCGATGGCGTGCGCACCACGCCGTTTTCCAGCACGCAGCCCTCATGGTCGCCCACGGCGTTCAGGGGCGCGAGCACGTCCGAGGCAAGCTTGCCCGCCTCTTCCAGCACGGCGGCGGTGAAGCCCCGGTCAAGCTCGCCATAGCCGGGAATGTCCTTTTCCGATACGTTCAAAACATTGTGCAGAAGGAAATCCATGTCCTTCAGGGGGGCGGTGTATAGGGTCATGTCTTTCTCCCTTATTCGGCGGCAGACGGGCGGAAGGCGGCGATGATCCTTTCGCCCTCGGCCAATTGGGTTTTCAGATCGGCAATCGCCAGATCCAGTTCGGCGCGCTGGGCCTCCATCTGGGCCAGTCGCTCTTTTGCAAGGTCATAGGTCCGCAGCATCTGCGCCTGATTGCTTCCATCGGGTTCATACATCGCCAGAAGCTGGCGGATGTCCTCAAGGCTGAAGCCAAACCGCTTGCCACGCAGGATCAGCGTCAGCCGCGCGCGGTCGGCCTTGGTGAAGAGCCGCCGCGTGCCAAGGCGGATCGGCGACAGAAGTTCTTTCGCCTCGTAAAAGCGCAAGGTCCGCGGCGTGACGTCAAAGGCGTCACACATCTCGCGGATGGTCAGGGTTTCGGCGGTGTCGATCATGGCCATTGGTCCAGGGAATGCCGGAAGGGTCCATCGGGATGGACACCTCTTGCCACGATACTAGAACAGTTGACGTTAACGTAAATGTAACGTCACGTCAGAAACCGGCTTGACGTCGGGTCGCCGTTTCAGGCCGAGGCGCTCATGGCGCGAGCCTTGTCGGTGGCGGCGGCCAGCGCGGCCTTGACCGCCTGTTCAAACCCCAGTTCCATCGCCCGGGTCAGCCCCGCCGCCGTTGTACCCTTGTAGTCGAGGAACACCTGCACCAGGTCTTCGACCTCGGCCATCTTGCCGGCCATCAGGGGCGCGGCCCCACAGATCATCGCTTCGGCGCTGCGCTGGGCAACCTCAGGACGCACGCCCTCGGCCTGCAGAAAGCCGATGATCGCCCGGGCCAGCAGGGCAGAATAGGCCGGACCCGCGCCCGCCGTGGCGGTCATCAGGTCAATCTGGTGTTCGCTGTCCACCGCGTCGCAGGTGCCGATGGCGGTCAGGATCTGCGCGACCGTGGTGCGATCCTCGGCCGTCACCCCGGGGCCGGCGAGCCAGGGCGTGTAAGACTGGCGCAGCTCGGCCGCGGCATTCGGCAGGGCACGGACCGTGCGGGGAGGCAGGGCGCGCAGCGGCACGCCGGCCATGACCGAGATCACCAGCTTGCCCTGCGCTTGCAGGTCCAGCGCGGGCCAGTCCTGCGGGCGCACGGACACGACAATCACATCGGCCTGCGCCACCAGATCTGCAACCGAATTGGCCCAAGCCACCTTGTGCCCATAAAACTCGCCCGGCTGTCCAGCGCGCGTCAGGATCACCAGATCGCCTGCCGCGATGCGCCCCGTTTCAATCAGCGCCCGGCCCAGAGACCTGCCGATCCAGCCCAGACCACCAATGATTCCAACGTTCATGCGGCCCTCACAGCTTGGCGATTTCTTCTGCCGCCGTGGCGCGC
This sequence comes from Paracoccaceae bacterium, assembly GCA_023254015.1. Taxonomy (GTDB): domain Bacteria; phylum Pseudomonadota; class Alphaproteobacteria; order Rhodobacterales; family Rhodobacteraceae; genus Tabrizicola_A. The sequence goes on along the minus strand of JALQYS010000034.1, from coordinate 2,233 downwards.
AGCGCCTTCAGGTCGGCGATGGTGGTGTCCAGTTCGGCCCGCTGCCGTTCCAGTTCGACCAGCTGGCGGTCGGCCAGCCCCAGCCAGTGCTGCAACTGGTCCCGCTCGCCCTGCTTGCCATAGATCAGCAGCCACTGGCGGATTTCCTCAAGGCTGAAGCCAAAGCGGCGCCCGCGCAGGATCAGCGTCATCCGGGCCACTTCGCGCGGGCCATAAAAGCGGGCGCGGCCCTCTTTTTCGGGGGCGAGCAGTTCGATGTATTCGTAATAGCGCAGGGTGCGCGGGGTCACGTCGAACCGCGCGCACATTTCCTTGAAACTCAGCCTTTCGGTGGTCATCGACAGGGTCCTTTCGCGCGAGAGGCTAATCGTGGCGCGGCAAAAGCACAACCGGCTTGCGCCGCGCTTGCGGGCGGGGCCTGATGCCGGTCAGAGGGCCAAGTGGCCTTGAGGGCGCGGTAAAGGGCCATGGCCTTGCGCGGCCCAAAGACGTTCCGTTCCGGATGGCAGGGGCTTGCGGCCTGGCTGTCAAGCCGCTTAAGTCGCAGCATCACGAAAGGGGAAGGATGGCCATGAAGGACAAGGTGGCGCTTTCCGCGGCCCGCGCCTTTATCGAGGCGTTGCCCCATGCCGCGGCGCTGAACATGAAACTGGACGAGATCGGCGACGGCCGTGCCACCATCTCGATGGCCTATGACCCGCAGCTTGTGGGCGATCCGGCGACGGGCGTGCTGCATGGGGGCGCGATTTCGGCGCTGATGGACACGGCCAGCGGGGCCGCGGTCATGTCTCACCCCGAAGCCCCCTATTCCACCGCCACGCTGGACCTTCGGATCGACTATTTCCGCCCGGCAACACCGGGGCAGACGGTGACGGCGCGGGCAGAGTGTCATCATGTCACTCGCTCGGTCGCCTTTGTCCGCGTCACCGCCACCGATCAGGACGAAAGCCGCCCGGTGGCCATGGGGACGGGTGCCTTCACCCTTGATCGTCCGCGAAAGGCACGCCCATGATTCCCTACCGCAATCGGGACGAGGCACTGGCATGGCTGGTCGGCGCGGTGCCCTATATCCGCTTTCTTGGCATCCGTTTTGACCGGCAGGGCGACGAGATCACCGCCCATCTGCCCTTCAAGCCCATGCTGATCGGCAACCCGACGATTCCGGCCCTGCACGGTGGCGTCACCGCCGCCTTTCTGGAGGTGGCGGCGCTGATCGAACTCAGCTGGTCCACCCTTTGGGAGGAAATCGCCGCAGGCCGCATCGGCCCCGAGGCGCTGGACCCCGGCCATCTGCCGCCCCTGCCCAAGACCATCGACTTTACGGTTGATTACCTGCGGGCGGGCCAGCCGAGGGATTGCTATGCCAAGGCCCGCGTCAACCGCTCGGGCCGCCGCTATGCCAGCGTGCATGTCGAGGGCTGGCAGGATGCCCGCGACAAGCCCTTTGCCAGCGCCGTCGTCCATTGCCTGATGCCCGAACAGCCGGGATGACCGTCATCACCCACGCCCGCGTGGCGCGCATCGCGCTTCCGGTGGTGCTGTCGAATGCCACCGTGCCGCTTCTGGGGGCGGTGGATACCGCCGTGATCGGGCAGCTGGGGCAGGCAGCGCCCTTGGGTGCCGTTGGCATGGGAGCGGTGGTTCTGGCCACGCTTTACTGGGCCTTCGGGTTTCTGCGCATGTCCACCTCGGGCCTTGCCGCGCAGGCCAAGGGGGCGGGAGACAGCGCCGAGGGCGCGGCCGTGCTGCTGCGCGCGCTTTTGGTGGCGCTTGTGGCCGGGGCGGGACTGATCCTGCTGCAGGGGGGGCTTTTCGCCGCCGCCTTCGCCATCGCCCCGGCCAGCGACGAGGTGGAGCGGCTGGCCCGAACCTATCTTGCCATCCGCATCTGGGGCGCGCCCGCCACGATCGCACTTTATGCGCTGACGGGCTGGCTGATCGGGCAAGAGCGGACGCGCGGCGTGCTGATCCTGCAGCTTTGGCAGAACGGGCTGAACATCCTTCTGGACCTGTGGTTCGTGCTGGGCCTTGGCTGGGGGATCGAGGGTGTCGCCGCCGCCACCCTGATCGCCGAGGTGACGGGCCTCATGCTGGCGCTTTGGCTGGCGCGCGATGCCCTTGTCCCTGCTGTCCTGCGCCCCGCACTGGCGCGTCTGCCTGACCCTGCCGCGCTGGAACGCATGTTTACCGCCAGTCGTGACATCATGGGCCGCACGATCCTGTTGCAGCTGTC